>SXYT01000107.1 GCA_005788205.1 Actinomycetota bacterium
CGCCGATGATGCCATTCATCATCGGCACGGGAAGCACATGGGCGTGCGGGCCGCCGACGTAGCGGCACAGGGGCAGTTCGAGCTCGGAGGCGGCCGCGTGGGCGACCGCCAGGCTGGTGCCGAGCATGGCGTTCGCTCCGAGGCGCGCCTTGTTCTCGGTGCCGTCGAGGTGGATGAGCGCGGAATCGAGCCCGCGCTGGTCCGTGGCGTCCATGCCGATGACCGCCTCCGCTACCGGGCCGTTCACGTTGGCGACCGCCCTTGACACGCCCTTGCCCATCCAGCGCTGTCCGCCGTCGCGAAGTTCCACTGCCTCGTGCTCGCCGGTGGAGGCACCGGACGGCACGATTGCGCGCCCCGTGGAGCCGCTGTCAAGCACGACCTCGACCTCCACGGTGGGGTTGCCGCGCGAGTCCAGGACTTCGCGGCCGGTGACCTCGACGATTTCGCTCATGGAGCGAACGCTAACGACCCGTGTCCCGCTTCACCACTTCCCAGAGGGCATCAAGCTCCGGGAGGGGCATCTGCGACACGTCGGTGCCGCGCGCCGTTGCCAGTTCGCGCACCGCGTCTACGCGCGACCTGAACTTGCGCACTGACCCGCGCAGCGCGGCTTCGGCGTCCACCCCGAGGTGACGCGCCACGTTGACCACCGAGAACAGGAGGTCCCCGATCTCGGTGGCGACGGCCTCCGGGTCCCCGGCGGCCGCGGCCGCCCGGACCTCAGAGGTCTCCTCGGCGATCTTGGCGAGCGCGCCCTCTGCGTCTGCCCAGTCGAACCCGATCTTTGCCGCTCGTTGCTGGCTCTTGTGCGCGTACTGCAGGGACGGCGCGGACTCGGCGAGTCCGTCGAACACGCCGGTGCGGGCCGGCTTCTCCGTCTTCTTGATCGCGTCCCAGTTCGATTCCACCTGCTCGCTCGTGGTGGCTTCCACATCGCCGAAGACGTGCGGGTGCCGCGAGACGAGCTTGTCGTGCACGCGGGTGAGCACGTCGGCCATCGTGAAGCGGCCCTCCTCCTCGGCGATAGCCGCATGGAACTCCACCTGGTAGAGAAGGTCGCCGAGCTCCTCGATGAACTCGTCGTCGGTCGAGGGGTCGTCCGGGTCGAGCGCATCAATCGCATCGACGACCTCGTATGTCTCCTCCAGCAGGTACTGCACAAGGGACCTGTGCGTCTGTTCGATGTCCCACGGGCAGCGAGCACGCAACGTGCGGGCGAGTTCGTGGAACCGCACCATCTCTGCGGCGACCGGCGTGGCGAGCGCGGGGATCCACAGCGACGTCAGGTGGTCTGCCTCGAGCGTGCGGTCCATCTCGCCCCACACGGTCCGCACCACCTGCCCGTCGGGCAGGCCCAGGTGATGGAGCAGCACGACCTCGGTGGCGGGGTCCGGTTCCTCGACCGCCAGCTTGATCCCGGAGAGCACCCAGTTCGCGTGGGTGTGCGCCACGAGCATCGGGCCGGTGATGCCCGCCGCGGCGACGGCGAAGTCGTGGCCGTCCACCAGCCGTGCACCCGTCTCCACCGGGTCCAGGCCGAGCACCCGCCACACCTCGTCGAGGAACGAGACCGCCGGGTGGACCACAGTCTCGATGTCGGCCCTTGCGCGCAGCAGGGCGACGGTGCGCTCGAGAACGAGGGGTGAGCCCGGGACGGCGTAGGTCACCTCGCCGTGCGCGGTTGCGTCCTCCACGAGCCGTTCCACGATCGCTGCGTAGACCTCGGTGAACGACTCCGCTGTGTCATACAGATGGTCGAACGACGGTGCTCCCGGGGCCAGGTGGGCAGAGGGGTGGCGTGACGTGCGCAGATACGTCCGCGCGGACGCGGCAAGGATCCCCTGCGTCGCAACGGTGACGAGGTCGGGGTCACCGGGGCCGAGGCCGACAACGGTGACGCGGGGCATCAGTTGACCCGTGCGGTCACGCGGTTCCAGGTGCCGTACACCGGGTTCACCCGCACATCGGCGGTGGCGAGCAGGCCGGACGTGAGGTGCTGACCGGGCTCGGAAGCAAGTGCAGCCGCGAGGTCCGCCTTGACCTCGTCGACCGGGCGGTGAATGGCCACGTGCCAACCCTCCTCGTCCTCGAACGCCTCGGTCGGCCGGCCGACGGGCGCATCAAGGAGTGCGCGGACGGCGACCGTGCCGATGCGCGCGTTCAGCGCCGAGATCGCGACGCAGTCGTTGTCGTTGCCGCCGGTGACGGTGCCCCCTGCGGCCGCCCCGCTCTTGGTGGCGAGCGACGCGAAGTCACCGCCGTCGTTGACCGCTTCGATCATTGCTCTCGCCTCGTCCCTGCTCTTCAAGGTGACGAGACGGATGCACATGTGGCCGGTGGAGGCCGGGGACCCCGCGTACATGGACTCCAGCTCGGCTGCCGCCGGGGCCTTCACGGTGCTGACCGCCCTGCCCGTGGCGTTGATGTCGATGAGGAGCCGCTTCACCTTGTCCTCGACAGTCGGCGGGAGGGAGGCCGTGAGCTGGCTCTCCAGCTGCTTGCGGTCGGCATCCGAGACCGGCGTGCCCCACTTCTCGAGCACCGCGGCACCGGCCCTGTACTGGACCATCACGCTCACGACCTCGGCGACCTCGCCCGTGGGCGCGACCCCGTTCGCCACGTTGAGCTCCTGGAGCACCACGAGGGCCTGCAAGAGACCGTTCATGTCGTCACGCGGGTACGACGCACCGTCGATCGAGAACGCATCGGCTGACGAGGTCACCGCACCACAGGAGGCAAGGAGACCGCCCGCGGCGACTGTGAGGACAGCGGTCAGTCGGGAGGCTCTGCGGGTCACATCGCGAGACTAGTTCTCCGGCTCTTCCTCCCACAGTTCACGCACGAAACCGAGGAGATCGTCGGCGACCTTCGGGCCGCGCATGAAGGGGACGAGGAGCTGTCGCTGGGGCTCGCGCCACACGGCGCGAGGGGCGAGACGACGCAGCGTGCGTGTCTGGCTCGCGCGCAGTTCCACCGGGGCGATGCGGATCTCCTTGCCCGTCACGGCCATCTCGTCGAACCCGCAGCGGATGCACTCGACGCGCAGCGCGCCGACCGTGAGGAGTGCGCGCGCCTGCTCGGGCATCGGACCGAACCGGTCCCGCCACTCGTTGTCGAGGTCGGCGAGTTCGGCCGCCGTGCGCACCTCGGCGAGCCTGCGGTACGCCTCCAGGCGCAGTTCCTCGCTCGGCACGTAGTCCTCCGGCAGGTGCGCATCCACCGGGATGTCGATCTTGATCTCGCGCGGCTCCTCCGTGGTCTCGCCCTTCATCTCGGCGACGGCCTCCGTGACCATCTGGCAGTACAGGTCGTAGCCGACGGCAGCGATGTGCCCGCTCTGGGCCTCGCCGAGCAGGTTCCCTGCTCCGCGGATCTCGAGGTCGCGCATCGCGATCTTGAACCCGCTGCCGAGCTCTGTCGACTCGCCGATGGTGCGCAGTCGCTCGTGGGCATCCTCTGTGAGGCGTGCGTCCCTGGGGTGGAAGAGGTAGGCGTACGCACGCTGGTCGCTGCGTCCCACACGCCCGCGCAACTGGTGCATCTGCCCGAGACCGAGCAGGTCGGCACGCTCGACCACGAGCGTGTTCACGGTGGGCATGTCGATGCCGCTCTCGATGATCGTGGTGCAGACGAGAACGTCGAAGCTGCCCTCCCAGAAGTCGAGCACCACCTGCTCGAGTTCGCTCTCGTCCATCTGGCCGTGTGCCACCGCGATGCGGGCCTCCGGTACCCACTCGCGCAGCTCCTGTGCGCGCTCCTGGATCGACTGCACCCTGTTGTGCACCCAGAACACCTGGCCCTCGCGCAGCAACTCGCGCCGGATCGCCTCCACTGCGACCTGCTCGCTCTGCTCGCCCACGTAGGTGAGGATCGGCTGACGGTCGGCCGGCGGCGTCTGCAGCAGCGACAGGTCGCGGATGCCGACGAGGCTCATCTCCAGCGTGCGGGGGATCGGCGTGGCGGACATCGTGAGCACGTCCACGTCGTGGCGCAGTCTCTTCATCGCCTCCTTGTGCTGCACGCCGAACCTCTGCTCCTCGTCCACGACGAGCAGGCCCAGATCCTTGAACCGCACGCTCTCCTGGAGCAGACGGTGTGTTCCGATCACGCAGTCGATCTCGCCGGACTCGAGGCCCGCGATCACCTTCCTTGCCTCGGCGGCGGTGAGGAAGCGCGAGAGGACCTCCACCCGCACCGGGTAGCCGGCGAACCGTTCCGAGAAGGTGTTGCCGTGCTGGGTGGCGAGCAGCGTGGTTGGCACGAGCACGGCCACCTGCTTGCCTGCCTGCACCTCCTTGAACGCGGCCCGCACCGCGATCTCCGTCTTGCCGAATCCGACGTCGCCGCACAGCAGGCGGTCCATCGGCACGCCGTTCTCCATGTCGTCCTTGACCGCGTGGATGGCGGTCAGCTGGTCAGGGGTCTCCACGAAGGGGAATGCCTGCTCCATCTCGCTCTGCCACGGCGTGTCCGGCGGGAACGCATGACCTCTCGCGTTGACGCGCTTCTGGTAGAGCACCACCAGTTCCTGGGCAACTTCGCGCACGGCGGAACGCACGCGCGACTTCGTGCGGGCGAAGTCGGCGCCGCCCATCCTGTTCAGCGCGGGCGTCTCGCCGCCCGCGTAATGGCGTATGACACCGATCTGTTCCGTCGGCACGTAGAGCCTGTCATTTCCCTTGTAGGCGATCAACAGGTAGTCCCGCTCCACGCCGCCGATGGCGCGCTTTGTCATCCCCTCGTAGCGGCCGACGCCGTGGTGGGCGTGCACCACGTAGCCCCCCGGCTGCAGGTCCTCGAAGACGGTCCCTGAGGAACGCGATCGCGACGTCCGCGAGCGGCGCGTGCGCCGCCGGCCGCTGAGGTCTGCCTCCGTGATGACGGTGATGCGTGACCACGGCAGCGAGAAGCCGCTCGTGAGTGGGGCGTGCACCACCCATGCGCCCGGGTCGGAGAGGTCGGATGACTCCGTGGCACGGCCGAACTGGAGTCCGTTGTCGGCCATCAGCGAGGCCAGCCTGTCCACGGACTCCGCGGTGGACGCGGCAACGACGACGCGCCACTTGTTCGAGATCATCTCGCCGAGCCGGCGCATCACGGGCGCCGGGTCGTGGATGACGGGTCCCCAGCCCGATGCCTGCACCAAACTGGCGCCCGGTGCGTCCGGTGCCGAGACGATGTTCAGGGTCGGCGCGCTCAGCCCGCCGGACAGGAGCCGCTCGGGTTCCACGTGCAGGCGAGGGAAGGCGACGTCGGCGTCGCGTGCCCACGACGACGCGAGGGCGCGTGCGAGGTCATCCTCCTCGGCGAGCAGGTCACGCGCACGGTCGACCATGCGCCGTGGTTCGACCAGCACCACGAGGGCGTCGGTCCCGATGAGGTCGGTCAGGAGCCTGTCTTCCTCGCCGAGCCAGGGCATCCAGCTCTCCATGCCGTCGAAGATCTGCCCCTCCGCGAGCCGCTCCCAGTGCTCCCGCCCCCAGGGCTCGCCCGACACCAGGGTGCGTGCCCTCTCCTTCATCGCGTCGTCATAGATGAGCTCGCGCGCCGGGAAGATGCGCACCTGCTCGATGTCGGAGGTGCTGCGCTGCTCGGCCACGGCGAACCGCGTCAGTCTGTCCACGTCGTCGCCCCACAGGTCGATGCGCACCGGTTCGTCGTCGGTGCTGGGGAAGACGTCGATGATGGCGCCGCGCCGTGCGAACTCGCCGCGGTGCTCGACCACGTTCTCGCGCCGGTACCCGAACCGCACCAGTTCCCCGCAGAGCCGGTCGGGGTCGATGCGACCGCCCTTGTCGACCGTCACGGGGTCGATGGCCCCGGCGCCCGGCGCCAGTTTCTGCAGCAGGGCCCTGGTGCCGGCCACCACGACGCGGGGCTGCTGGCCGTCGGTGCGCATCCGCCACAGCACGCGCATCCGCTCGCCCATTGTGTGCACGGCGGGGCTGACCCGTTCGAACGGCAGCGTCTCCCACGCGGGGAACACCGCGACATCACCGGGGTCGAGAAACGCGCACAGGTCATCGGCGATCTGCTGGGCCATCGTGCCCGTGGGGACCGCCACAACGAGCGGTGACCTCGTGGTCGCGTGGGTGAGTGCAGCAAGGATCACGGGCCGTGCGGTCTCCGGCACGGCGAGCACGGCATCCGCACGTCCGAGCACCTCCTGCAGGCCGGGCTCCGTGCGTGCGAGCGCGGCAAGGTCCGCAAGTGCGTTGGACACGGTCACTTGCCGTTGAACTCGGTCATCGCCGCGAGTGCACCGTGCGCGATCACTGCCTCCACGGCGTCCGCTGCGACCGCGATGTTCACGTCCATGGCCTTGCGCACCGCCGTCGGCATGGGTGCCAGGACGTGATCGGCTCCCTGTTCCTTCGTGCGCGGCTTGCCGACGCCGATCCGCACGCGCACGAAGTCGGCGGTCTTCAGGTGCTGGTTGATGCTGCGCAGCCCGTTGTGCCCCGCGAACCCGCCGCCGATCTTGATGCGCACCGAGCCGGGCTCGAGATCGAGCTCGTCGTGCACGATGACAAGACGTGACATGTCGTCCAGGCGGAAGCGCCGCACGAGCGCCGACACCGCGTTCCCGGAGTCGTTCATGAACGTGACGGGCACCGCGAGGACCGTGGGTGCACCGGACACCCGGGTCTCGGCGACAAGTGCACGGTCCTTCCCGGTCTTCAGGTTGGAGGACGTGCGTGACGCGAGCAGCTCCACGGCCAGCTGACCCACGTTGTGCAGCGTGTTGGCGTACTCCCTGCCGGGGTTGCCCAGACCGACGACGACGAAACGCGAGGCGTCAGCGGGGGAGTTCTGGCGGCGCAGCATGGGAGAACCTTACGGAGCGGACACGCACGTCTGGCGGTGCAGCGGCCGTGCAGCCGCGAAGGGTCACTCCGCCGGGGGGGCGGCTGCACCGTCTGCGGGTGCGGCCTCCGCGCCAGCAGCGGCGGACTCGACCGACGCACGCGACATCAGCACGGTCACGACCGGCATGTCGGCATCGCCGGTTGCGATGACCCCCGAGGGAAGACTGATGTCACCGAGACGGATGACGGTCTCGGTGGACATGTCGGAGATGTCAATGAGGATCTCGTTCGGGATGTTCGATGGGGTGGTGCGCACCTCGATGGTGTCAACGGCGGGGTCCACGAGACCGCCGGCCGAGATGACTGCCTTGGCGCTGCCGGTGAGGTGCACCGGCACGTTGACGGTGATCTCCTCGTTGAGGTTCACCTGGATGAAGTCCACGTGGCTGACGTTGCGGCGCACCGGGTGGCGCTGCATGTCCTTGATGACCGCGTTGAAGGTGCTGCCGTCCACGCTCAGAGCGAGCACGGTGTTGGTGCCGGCGGGGCCGGAGAGGGCAACGCGCAAATCACGGCGCGCGACGGACAGTGACACGGGGGCCATGCCGTGGCCGTAGAGGACACCCGGGATGCGGTCCTGGGCGCGGAGACGACGGGAGTTGGCGCTGCCGGTGGCTCGGCCAGCTACTGCGGAGAGAGTTGCTGTATTGGACACGGCTGGCGAGTCTACGGTCGCTCCGGGCCTGATTCCACCGTGGCGGGGCACGGTGCCGACCCCGTGCGGACGCTCCGGGCACGCCCGGAGCCCGTTCAGGACTGGTTTTCGCCGTCGAACAGTTCCGAGACGCTGGTCTCGTCGAACACCGCGGACAGCGCATCGGCGATGATCTTGGCGACCGACAGCACCTCCACCTTCGGGAACTTCTTGTTCTCCGGCAGGGGCAGGGTGTTCGTCAGGACGACCCTGTTGATCGGGGAGTTCTGCAGGCGCTCGACCGCCGGGCCCGAGAGGACACCGTGAGTGGCCATCGCCCAGACCTCGTTGGCCCCGCGCTCCAGCAGCAGTTCGGCCGCGGACACGATGGTGCCGCCGGTGTCAATCATGTCGTCGGTGAGGATGCACAGGCGCCCCTCGACCTCGCCGATGACTTCCTTCGCCATGGCCACGTTCGTGGAGCCTTTCGGGCGGCGCTTGTTGATGAAGGCAACGTCGGCGTTCTTGTCCGCGAGGTGCTGGGCGAAACGTTCTGCCACCTTCACGCGGCCGGCATCGGGGGACACGATCACAAAGTCCGCCGGGGCGTGGTTGCGCACGTAGGTCTCGAGCACCGGCAGCGCGGTGAGGTGGTCCACCGGGCCGGAGAAGAAGCCCTGGATCTGCCCGCTGTGGAGATCGATCGACACCATGCGCTGCGCCCCGGCTGCCTTGAATAAGTCGGCGATGAGGCGGGCCGTGATCGGCTCGCGGCCCTCTGCCTTCCTGTCCTGGCGGGCGTAGCCGTAGAACGGGCACACCGCGGTGATGCGTTTGGCGCTCGCACGCGCCGCCGCGTCGATCATGATGAGCTGCTCCATGATGGAGTCGTTGATACTGGCGGTGTCGGTGCCGTAGTGCGTCTGCATGATGAACACGTCGCCGCCGCGGATGCTGTCCGAGAAGCGGGGGCGCAGCTCGCCGTTCGCGAACTGGGCGATGTTCGCGTCACCCAGGTTGATGTTGAGATGCGCGGCGACTTCCTCGGCGAGGGAGGGGTGCGTGCGCCCGCTGAACAGGGAGAGCCGCTTGGTGGTGACTTTCTCCATCGTCCGCGGGTTCATGGGCCAAGTGTAGAACGCGGGCACAGGCGGGGCTTCTTCCTGGAAACCGGGCGTGAAAGCCGCTGCCTGCATGCTGTCGGGTTGGTTCCGGGAAGAGGACTCGAACCCCTATTAACTGGACCAAAACCAGCTGTCCTGCCGATTGAACGATCCCGGAAAGGTGAGGTAACGGTAGCGGATTTTCCGTTTTCGGGGATGCGACGGTAGGTTTGGTTCCCTCATGGGTTCCCTCATCAAGAAGCGCCGCAAGCGCATGCGAAAGAAGAAGCACAAGAAGATGCTCCGTCGCACGCGCCACCAGCGTCGCAAGTAAACCGGGCCGCAGGACGCGGAATCAGCAGGCACGCGCCCCTGTCAAGGGCGCGTGTTCGTCGTTATCACGGCTGCTCCCGGCAGTGCCGAGGCGGCCCCCGAGTGGTCGCCCCGGAGGAACCATGTGGCACCGGACCCCGCCAGCACGGGCACCTGCCCCGTGGCGTGCCGGATCATGTCACGCCAGCGGGCAAGTTCGGGCTCCACTGCGAGCGCGGCGTCCGTGAGGTCGTTGCCCGAGTCATGGTGCGGCCCGCCCAGTTCGTCCCAGGCGCGGTAGACCGCGGGTGTCGGCACGTGGAGCGGCGGCACGAAGAGGGTCACGACCAGATCGCGCGGGGGCAGCGGCTCGATCACTTCGCCTGCACCGGTCACGCGGGCGCGCCCGCCCGTCATGCAGAACGGGATGTCGGCACCGAGCGCGGAGGCAGCCTGCAGGTCAGTGAAGCCGGCCCACACGAGCACGGCCGCCGCGTCCGTCGACCCACCTCCGAGACCGCCACCGTTCGGGATGTTCTTCGTGATTCCCACCCGCGCAGTCCGGCCCGCGAGTGTGAGCGCACGCGTCACGAGGTTCGACCTGTCCGTGGGAACGCCCTCCGCGAACGGGCCGTCGATGCCGATCGTGGTCACTGGGGCCTCGTCGATCTCCACGGTGTCGGCGAGGGCGAGCGACACCATCTCTGCATCGATCAGGTGGTAGCCGTCCTCGCGCAAGCCCGTGATCCGCAGCGAGAGCGTGAGCTTCGCGTTGGCCCGGAGCGTGCTCACCGCGCGGCCTCCCGTGCGTCAGCCACGATGTGCGCGAGGCGGAGCCAGTCGTGGACGGACAGCTCCTCGGCGCGGCGCGTGCCGTCGATGCCCGCGGCCTCCAGTTGTTCCACCGTGGCCGTACCCGCCATCGCGCCGCGCAGCATCTTGCGCCGCTTGGCGAACCCGGCACGTACCAGCCCGAACAACAGCCGCGGTTCGATGCCGGGGTCGAGTGGTGCAGCGTGCCGCTCGATGGCGACGAGCGCGGAGTCCACATTCGGCTTCGGCAGGAAAACGGTGGGCGGAACGATCCCGGCGACCCGCGCGGTCCCGTGGAATGCGACCTTCACACTGACCGCGCCGTACGCGTCGTCACCTGGACCGGCAGCGAGACGCTCGCCGACCTCTTTCTGCACCATCACGAACAACCTGCGCACGGCAGGCACCTTGTCCAGCACGTCCGCCACGAGCGGCGTCGCCACGTTGTAGGGCAGGTTGGCCACGAGCGACCAGTCGGTGACGTGGCCGAGGAGCCCCGTCCAGTCGAGATCCATCGCGTCGCCCTGCACCACCGTGACGTTCTCGAGATGACCCACGTTCTCCCGCAGCAACGGCAGGAGAGCGTCGTCGATCTCCACCGCTGTCACCTGCGCCCCCGACTCCGCGAGGGCGAGCGTCAGCGACCCGAGGCCCGCACCGATCTCCAGAACGTGACTTGCGGGGCCGACGCCGGCGAGCCGGGCGATGCGGCGCACCGTGTTCGGGTCGACCACGAAGTTCTGCCCGAGCGCCCGCTTGGCCCGCAGGCCCGCACCGTCGAGCTGCCCGGAGGCCTCTGCCCGGGAGAGCGTCACCGTGCCACCGCGGCGCCCGTGTTCACCATGTGAGCTCGACGGTCAGTGGGGCATCGACCAGTTCCGAGAGCTCCAGGAAGACGCTCGTGTTGAGGATGATGTCGAACGACGGCGGGACGTACCCGAGGTTCAGGTTGGTGCACTCGATCTTGCGGCCGTTGTTCAGGTTGCGCACGGTGATGACCGCACCGAGAGGGATCTTCGCCGTCATGCACGCGCGCCCTGTGCCGAGGGGAAACTGGCGGTAGCTCGCGACGCCGCGCAGCAGCTTGCCGTCGTTGTCCGCCGGGTAGGCGACCTGGCCCTGGCCGTTCGGGTCGTTGCTGACGGGGCCATCAACGTTGGCCGGTGCGTCGCGGGCGGTGTCCGTGAGGAGGCCGACGTCGTAGGTGGTGGTCGTGGCGACGGCGAGCGTCGACACGGTGGAGCCAGCAGGAGTGCCGCCGGCCATGAAGGCGAGCGGCAGCACCACGGCCGTGGCCACGGCGATGACCGTCATGCGGTTCCTGTCAATTCTCGACAACTGCATCGTTCACGACTGTATGCGCGGGAAGGCGCGTAGGGCGTTCGCCGTGGTGGCCGCCGCGAGATCGGCCGGGGCCATTCCGCGCAGGTCTGCGATGGCGGTGCCCACCAGGCCCACGTGCGCGGGCTCGTTGGGCCTGCCGCGGTGGGGGACCGGGGCGAGAAACGGCGCATCCGTCTCCACGAGCATCCTGTCCATCGGGCACAGCACCGCGGCCTCGCGCAGGTCGCCGGCGTTCTTGAACGTGACGATGCCGCTGAACGACAGGTATGCGCCGCGGTCCAGGCACCCGCGTGCCTCTTCGGGCCCTCCCGTGAAGCAGTGGATGATTGTGCTGTCCGGGGTGCCCTCGGCGTCGAGGACGCCCCACGTGTCCGTCCACGCGTCACGCGTGTGGATGACGAGCGTGAGGCTGTGCTCCTTTGCGAGTGCGATCTGCTCCGCGAACGCCGCCATCTGGATGCCGCGCGGTGAGTGCTCGTAGTAGTAGTCGAGCCCGCACTCGCCGATGCCGACGACGCGCGGCGAGCCGATCAGGTGGGTGACGGTGCCGACACCGTTCGATGCGTCATGCGGGTGCAGACCCACCGTGGCCCAGACGTCACCGTGGCGCCCGGCGAGCTCCACCGCCGCTGCGCTGGTGTCCGCGTCGGTGCCGATGACAACGAATCGCGTGACGCCAGCGGCACGCGCGCGTACCAATGTCTCGTCGGAGCCCGTCTTGATCATCTCCTCCTGCACGTGGCAGTGGGTGTCCGTCCACCCCGTGACCGGCGCGGTCATGCGACGGTGCGCCGCGGGAACAACGGGTCGCCCTTCTCCACGGGCAGGCCCGCGGGGTAGCCGCCCCACGCGACGTCCTTCGGGATGCGCATGTCGGCCACGTTGCCGGGCATGCCGATGCGCCGCCAGATCTCCTGCGCGGTGGAGGGCACGGCGGCATGGCAGAGGATCGTGACGATGCGCAGTGCCTCGAGCGCGTCGCCCATGACGGCGTCCACGGCCGGGCCGGGCTCTGCCTTCCACGGCTCGTTCGTCTCCAGGTGGGCGTTCGTGGCGCGGATGAGCCCCCAGGTCGCCTCGAGCGCGCGGCTCGGCTGCACTACCTCCCACTGGGCGATGGTCTCTGCGACCGCGCCGCGCGCGTGCACGGCCAACGGGCTGTCCGGCGCCGGCGCCGTGCCGAGCCCGCCGCACTTCTTGCCCACGACGGTCGCCACGCGGGCGGCCAGGTTGCCGAGGTTGTTCGCGAGGTCGCTGTTGTAGCGGCCGATGAGGCCCTCGTAGGTGAAGTCGCCGTCGCTGCCGTAGACCGTGTCGGACAGCACGTAGTAGCGGAAGCCGTCCACGCCGATCTCGTCGATCAGGGCGAGAGGGTTCACCACGTTGCCGGTGGTCTTCGACATCTTCTCGCCGCCGACGAGCAGCCAGCCGCCCACGGCCCAGCCGGAGGGGGGCTCGATGCCCGCGGACATGAGCATTGCGGGCCAGTAGATGTTGTGGAAGCGGACGATGTCCTTGCCGATCACATGGTGATTCACCGGCCACCACTCGCGGAACTTCTCGTCGTCCGTGCCGTAGCCGATCGCCGTGATGTAGTTGGCGAGCGCGTCGAACCACACGTACGCCACGTGCGAGGGGTCGAAGGGGAGCGGGATGCCCCACGTGAGGGTGCGCCGGCTGACGGAGAAGTCCTGCAGACCCTGCTTGATGAACCCGACGACCTCGTTCACGCGGTGCTCGGGCACCACGGCCCCGGGATGGGACGAGTACCAGTCGAGGAGGCGCTGCTCGAAGCGCGACAAGCGGAAGAAGTAGTTCTCCTCCTCCACGTGCTCCACGGGCTTCTTGTGGATCGGGCAGTTGCCGGCCTCGAGGTCGTCCTCCACGTAGTAGGCCTCGCACGCCACGCAGTAGAGGCCGCTGTACTTGTCGAGCTCGATGTCACCGGCGTCGTAGCAGGCCTGCAGGAGCTTCTGCACCCCCACGCGGTGGCGCTCCTCGGTGGTGCGGATGAAGTCGTCGTTCGAGATGTTGAGCCGCTCCCACGCCTGGCTGAAGAGCGGCGCGATGCTGTCGGCGAACTCCTTGGGGCTGGTGCCCGCGGCGTCGGCCGCCTGCTGGATCTTCAGTCCGTGCTCATCGGTGCCCGTGAGGAAGTACACGTCGTCACCGAGCATGCGGTGCCACCGTGCGAGCGCGTCGCTGACGATCGTGGTGTACGCGTGGCCGAGGTGCGGCTTCGCGTTCACGTAGTAGATCGGGGTGGTGAGATAGTACTTGCCCACCCCGACAGGCTACGGCGCGCGTTCATCGGGGGCGCGGTGGGTTTCGTCGGCTCGTCCCCGCAACGGCCCCGCACCTACTCTCGGAAGGATGCCCTTCGAGTTCGACGAAGCCACCTCCCTGGCTGCACTGGGCGACGGTGCGTACGCCACGCCGATCCACGACCGGTGGGACATCAACGGCAACGCGAACGGCGGCTACCTGCTCGCCATCGTCGCCAACGCCATGCGGGCCGAGAGCGGGCGCGCGCACCCCGTCTCGGTGACGATGCACTACCTCTCGCCGGGCCCGGCCGGCGACGGCATGACAACCACGAAGGTGATGAAGTCGGGCAAGCGGTTCGTCACCGTGTCCGGCACGCTCGCGCAGGGAGGCCGCGACATCGCGACGGCTCTCGGCGTGTTCGGCGACATCGACTCCAGCATCGGACCGCAAAGCGTGACCGTTGACCGCATCGACATCCCCCCGTTCGAGGAGTGCCCGCCGCGCGCCGCCCCGCCGGTCCCCGAGGGGGCACCACCGATGGGGCTGGGTTCGCGGCTAGACATGCGCATCCACCCGGACGACACCGGCTTCGCGCGCGGCGAGCCCACGGGTGAGGCACTGTGCCGGGGCTACTTCTCTTTCAGGGACGGCCGCCCGGTCGACACCCTCTCGCTCCTGCTCGCGGCCGATGCGTTCCCGCCGGTGATGTTCAACCGGTTCGGGATGTTCGGGTGGGTGCCCACCGTGGAGTTCACCGTGCACGTGCGCGGCGTCCCCGCACCGGGACCGATCGCGTGCGCATTCTCGAGCCGCGTCATCCAGGGTGGGATGTGGGAGGAAGACGGCGAGATGTGGGACAGCGAGGGTCAGGTCGTGGCACTCAGCCGCCAGCTCGCACTCGCCCCCAAAGTCTCCTGACGGCGAGGGTCGTCAGAGACTCACCGACATCGCGTAGACGCGCTTGCGCGGCACGCCGAGCGCGGTCGTGACCTCGTCCACTGCGTCACGCTTCGAGATGCCGACAGCCATGCGGGAGCGCAACTCCGCGGCGATCTCTTCGTCCGTGGTGCCGTCCGCGCCGGCGGGTGCCGGCTCGACCACGATCGCGTACTCGCCGCGCGGTTCCGCCGAGTTCACGAAGATCACGGCCTCCGCGAGCGTGCCGCGCCATACCGTCTCGTGCATCTTTGTGAGCTCGCGCGCGATGGCCACGCGCCGCTCGTCGCCGCACGCTTCCCGCAGGTCCTCGACGGTCCGCACCAGGCGGTGCGGCGCCTCGTAGATCACCGTGGTGCGGCGCTCGTGCGCGACCCCGGTGACGGCGTTGCGCCGTTCTGCGCCTCCGCGCGGCAGGAACCCGTCGAACGCGATGCGCTGCGTCGGCAGACCGCTGACCGTCGCGGCCATCACGAAGGCGGCCGGTCCCGGCACCGCGTGCACGGGGTGCCCCGCATCCACCGCGGCACGCACGAGCCGCTCGCCCGGGTCGCTGACCCCTGGGGACCCGGCGTCAGTGATGACGGCGACCACGGCCCCGGAGGCGAGTGCCTCGAGCATCACCGCGGCGGCATCGTGCTCCGTGTGGTCGTTCGCCACGACGAGCCGCGCGCCGGAGACGCCGAGGCGCTTCAGCAGCGAGCCGCTGTGGCGCGTGTCCTCGCACAGGATCATCGACGCCGTGCGCAGCACGTGGCCGGCGCGCGGGGCAATGTCCTCCAGGTTGCCGATGGGTGTCGCCACCAGCCAGAGGCCCGGGTGCACCGTGGAGACGGCGCCTTTGTCGCCGGTGTGGCTGCTCATGGCCTGCGGATCTCCACTGAGTCACCGCGGGCCAGGCCCCAGCGCTCGAACGAGCCGTGTGCCGCCTCGATCACGGTGACTGCGCGCCTGTTCAGTGGCGCAACACGGAACGGCCGCAGGCACCGGACATCGATGACGTTGCCGTCGGCGTCCACGTAGGCCACGTCGATCGCGGTGCGCATCCCGATGGAGTGCACCCAGCTGCACGGCTGCAGAACGAGGGGAGTGGTCACCGTGTCCGCACCGATGAGGCCGCGGCGGCGCTCCACGCGGGACGTGGCAAGATCGGCAGACGCGAGCACGTTGCCCTTGCTCACCAGCCAGACCGGTTCCATGACCGAACGTTATGCCAGACGCAGCTCCGAAGTCAGACGTTGAAGCGGAACTCGGTCACGTCACCGTCGACGAATTCGTATTCCTTGCCCTCGAGGCGCACCTTGCCGAGTTCCTTGGCCTTCGTCCACGACCCGATGCCCAGCAGGTCGGCGCAGCCGATCACCTCGGCACGGATGAACCCCCGCTGGAAGTCCGTGTGGATGCGGCCGGCGCACTCGGGGGCCTTTGATCCTGCGCGGAATGTCCACGCCTTCGTCTCTTTCTCGCCTGTGGTGAAGTACGTGCGCAGACCGAGCAGGTGGTACGCACTGCGCACCATCGTGGCGAGCGCACCGTCGCCCAGGCCGAGCGCCTCCAGCATCTCGGAGCGGTCCTTCTCGTCCAGTTGGGCGGCCTCCGCCTCGATCTGCACGCTCATGCCGATGACCTCGATCTCGGCGTTCACCCCGGACGGGCACATCTCGGCCCGCACGCGCTCGACCTCGGCGGGGATACGGCCGAGCTCGTTCTCGCCCACGTTCACCACGGCGAGCACCGGCCTGTTGGTGAGCAGGAAGTGCGGGGCGAGGGCGTCACGGTCGTCCTTCGACAGGCTGGAGCGGTAGATCGGGGTGCCCTCTGC
>SXYT01000108.1 GCA_005788205.1 Actinomycetota bacterium
TCCAGAGCATGTGCGCGGAGCAGTCGTACCACTCGCCGGTGAGGGAGTCCTGCCTGGTGAGCGCCTCCTCGTAGCCGAGGATGAGCGCCTCGTGGCTGGTGAACACGTCCACCTCGTGGAGCGTGGAGTTGTTCTCGGTGTCCACGCCGCACGCGCGCATGAAGCCCATGGCCATGTCGATCTCGCGGGCGAGCTGCTCGTAGCGCTGTCCCTCCGGGCTGGCCCCCACGAACTCCTGGGTCCACGCGTGCACGCGGTTCAGGTCGGCGAAGCCGCCCTTGGTGAACGCGCGCAGCAGGTTCAGCGTGGAGGCCGACTGGTGGTACGCCTGCACGAGGCGCTCGGGGTTCGGGGTGCGGGCGGCCTCGGTGGGGGAGGCGTCGTTCACGATGTGGCCGCGGAAGGACGGGATCTCGAGCGAGCCGACCTTCTCGGTGTCAGAGGAGCGCGGCTTGGCGAACTGTCCCGCCATGCGCCCGACCTTCACCACGGGCACGCCCATCGAGTACGTGAGCACGATCGCCATCTGCAGGATGACGCGCAGTTTCTCGCGGATGTTGTTGGCGCTGAACTCCTCGAAGCTCTCGGCACAGTCGCCGGCCTGCAGGAGGAACGCATTGCCCGCGGCGACCTGGGCGAGCGAGGACTGCAGGGAGCGGGCCTCGCCGGCGAACACGAGCGGGGGGAATCCCGCGACCTGCTTGAGCGCTGCATCGACCGCGGCCGTGTCGGGCCACTGCGGTTGCTGGGCGGCCTCGTACTGCCGCCAGGAGGTGGGTGTCCAGCTCTTCGCCATAGTGGGTCAAGCCTTGCGCCAAGAATCCCCGAACGCAACAGGAATACGCAAAAGCCGCGTGGCCGGCACCGTGGGGCACCCGCGCACGCGGCTTGTTGCTGGACCTGGGCGGGTCAGACGGCGAGGATGCGGAGGGCGTCTTCCTTCAGACCCTCGACGGCGCGGCTGACGAGACGGCGGGCGGCCTCGGCGGTGACACCCAGCCGTTCGCCGACCTCACGGAAGCTCTTGCGGTCACCGTCGTACAGCCCGAAGCGGGCGGTGACGGCGTAGCGGGCACGCTCGTCGAGGGTGCCGAGCAGTTCGTCGAGGAGTTCGGTGTCGACGATCGCCATGACGGCGTCCTCCGGGGTGCCCTGGCCGTTGGCCATGAGGTCACCGAGGGTGGCGTCACCGTCGTCACCGACCGTCTTGTCGAGTGAGATCGGGGTGGTCAGTCGGTGCAACTCGGCGTTGCCGGCATCGAGCGTCTCGCCGTCGCCGGAGGCCTGGCGCAGTGCGGCGCGCAGGCTGGCCGAGCGGTCACCCGGGATGCGGATGAGGCTGGCCTTCTGGTCGAGCGCGCGGCCGATGGCCTGGCGGATCCAGAAGGTGGCGTAGGTGGAGAACTTGAACCCGCGGCGCCAGTCGAACTTGTCGACGGCGTGCTCGAGCCCGAGGTTGCCCTCCTGGATGAGGTCCAGCAGGTCCATGCCCTGGGGCAGGGGGTAGCGGCGGGCGATGGAGACCACGAGGCGGAGGTTCGCGCGGATGAAGCGGTCCTTTGCGGCGGCAGCGTTGCGGACGTCGCGGCGCAGGGCGGCGGAGCGCTCGCCCTTGTCGATGCGATTCTGGGCTTCGCGACCAGCCTCGATCGCCTTGGAGAGCTCGCGCTCGTCCTCTGCGTTCAGCAGGGCGACCTTTCCGATGTCGTTGAGGTAGAGGCCAATTGAGTCATTCATGATGCGTTGTTCAACATTTCTTCTTCGTCAGATGTTCCCGGGCGCCCGGTGGCGACGGGCACAGTTGGGGTCGACATGGGGGTCCGTGTCGGGGGATGAGTACAGTAACACGGGCCTGGTACAGCGCGCTAGCCCCAATTCCAACGCAACCGGCAAAATCCTTGTACCGCGGGATGTCAGGGACCGGGGACAGGTGCGCGGGGCCCGTCTGGGGGTGGCTCCTACACTCGGAAGGTGCCTTCTGACCGCCCGTTCCGCCTTGGACTGCTGGGTGGCACCTTCGACCCGCCCCATGTGGGCCATCTGGCTGCGGGGCTGGCCGTGGCCTCCGCCCTGGACCTCGACAGGGTGGACTTTCTCCCCGCGAACGACCCTTGGCAAAAGACGGCCGAGGGCCGGGTGGTCTCCCCGGCCGGGGCGCGCCTGGAGATGGCGAGGGCGATCGTGGAGGGGCACCCGACGCTCGGGGTCGACGACAGGGAGATCAGGCGGGGCGGGCCCACCTACACCGTCGACACGCTGCGCGAGATACACCGCGAACAGCCAGGGACGGATGTCCATCTCATCATCGGTTCCGACACTGCCGGGCGGTTCGCCACGTGGAAGGACCACGACGAAGTGGCGCGTCTCTCTACGCTCGTGGTCGTGAACCGCCCCGACACCCCTGCAGTTCGTCCTGACAGCGCGGGTGACGTGGAGTTCGTGGTGATGGAAGACGTCGCGGTCTCCAGTTCGGCGGTGCGCGCGGCGGTCGCCGCCGGCAACGAGGTGGGGGCGATGGTGACCCCCGCGGTCGCCCGCGTCATCTCCGCGCACGGGCTCTACGGGTCGCGTCCGTGAGCGCGATACCCGGGCGGCGCAGGCGCCGCGCGATTGCCGCCGTCGTCACCGGTCTCGTCGGGATGGTGCTGCTGCCGTCCGGTCTCGTCGTCGGGGCGAACTCGCTTCTGAACGAGACTGGCGGGAACTCAGTCGATGATTCCTCGGCCACCAAGATCCCCGTGACACCGACGGCGCTCGTGGCCGTCATCAACTCGCGCAACGAGGTCGCCTCGCTCGTGATGCTGGCGGTCGACCCCTCGGGCAGGGGCGGCAGCATCGTGTCCATCCCCGTGGGTGCGAGCGCGGAGATCCCGAAGTCGGGGACGATCCACCGCATCGCGGACTCGTACGCAACCGGCGGGATGAGTGCCCTCCGCGCAGACGTCGAGGGCCTGCTCAACGTGTCGTTCAACTTTGCTGACGACGTCGATGCGGCAGAGCTCGCGGTCTACCTGCAGGGATTCGGGGACCGACCGGTGAATCTGCCTGCACCCGTCCTGGACACCGCAGCCGACGGTGAGGCTGTCCCCGTGCTCAGCGCGGGCAGCGCCACGCTGACGCCGCTGAAGATCGCGGCGGGACTTGCCAGTTCGCAGACGGGCGTGGCCGAGTCCACGCGCCTGCCGACAGTCAAGGAATTGTGGGCCGCGGTGGCAGCCGGGGCGGGGACTACCGCTGCGGGCTTGGGGACGGCCGGGTCCGCCGTCACCGACTTGGCCGCACCGGCGGACGAGACCGCGGAGCCGGCCGATCTGTTCGGCTTCTTCGGGGCACTGCAGCAGGGCCAGGTCCAGGTGTGGCAGTTCGCCGCTGTGCTCATCACGGAGCCGACGCGCAACCCGGGCAACCTTGACCTGTACGAGATCGACGGCGGCGAGGTCATCATGGTGATGGCGAGCATCGCGCCGAGCGCCATCGCACTCGTGTCGAACAGCATCGCGATCATGATCGACACCCCGTATGACGACTCCGACCTCGTGCGCGAGGCGGTGTTGCGACTGGCCTATGTGGGGGCCAACGTGGCGGTCGTCCGCACCGTCAACCAGGTGCCGACGAAGGAGACGACCGTCTACTACGGCGAGTCGATCGTGCGTGCGGACGTCGAGGGGTACTCGACGCTCCTCGGCACGATGTCATTCGTGAAAACGGACGAGACGATCGAGGGCGTGAATGCCCGGATCGTGCTCGGCGAGGACTTCCGGGAGTTCATCGGCAGTGCCGCCGGCCGGACCATCGCCACGACAACGACCAGCACGGTCCCCGACTGAGAGCAGACCGCATGAGCAACGACGACATTTCCCTGGACCTCGCGGTCCGCTGCGCACGGGCAGCCGACGACAAGCAGGCCAGCGACATCATGGTGCTGCCCGTCGGCGACGTGCTGGCCATCACCGAGTACTTCGTGGTGGCGAGTGCGTCCAACCCTCGGCAGGTCCGCGCCATCACGGATGCCGTCCTTGTGTCCGTCCGTGAGCAGACCGGCCGGGGGCCCTTGCGCAGCGAAGGTGTGGGCGAGCAGCAGTGGGTGCTCGTCGACTATGGCGATGTGGTGGTCCACGTCTTCAGCGAGGAGCAGCGTCGGTTCTACGAGATCGAGAGGCTCTACAAGGACGTCCAGGCGGTCGACTGGGCCGGGGTCGAACTGTCGTAACCCGCGGCCCCA
>SXYT01000109.1 GCA_005788205.1 Actinomycetota bacterium
GAGGTCATGGCATGACTGCCGTAGCGTGTGCGCACGGCGGTGCAGGAGGTCCAGGTGGCTGAACTCGACAACAAGGACGTGCGATCCATCAAGGAGCAGGTCAGGGAACATGTGATGCGCATCGCGCCGGTCCTCGTCGAGACCAGCAGGGCGATCCATGCGAAGCCCGAGCTGAACTTCGAGGAGCACTTCGCCTGTGAGCTGCTCGTGCGCACCTCCGGCAAACTCGGGCTGCCCGTCGAACCAGGCGCATATGAATCCGTGACCGGTTTCGCGGGCGATGCCGGCGCAGGGCCGACAGTGTGCATCATGTCGGAGTACGACGCACTGCCAGGGATCGGGCATGGTTGCGGCCACAACGTGATCGCGGCAGCCGGTCTAGGGGCAGCCGTGGCTCTCTCGGCGGTGGCAGATGCGTGCGGCGGCCGAGTGCGGTATCTCGGGACCCCGGCAGAAGAGGGTGGCGGCGGCAAGATCATCATGGCGAGAAACGGTGCTCTCGAGGGAGTCGACGTGGCGATGATGGTGCACTCAGCGGATGCCGACCTCACGACAATCGACGCCATCGCACTGCAGCAACTGCAGGTCCGCTACCACGGCCGCGAGTCACATGCCGCGGCAGCCCCGCACATGGGCCGCAACGCCCTGGACGCTGCGGTGCTCGGGTACATGGGCGTGGCCGCGCTGCGCCAGCACATCCTGCCGACGGAGCGCGTGCACGGCATCTTCACCGAGGCAGGGGAGAAACCGAACATCGTCCCGCGTGAGTCGGCCATGGAGTGGTACGTCAGGTCAGACGACGTCACCAGTCTCGGGGCACTGAAGGAACGGGTCCTCGCCTCTCTCGCTGCGGGTGCTCACGCGTGCGGATGCACCATGGACCATGAGTGGATCGGGCCCATGTACGCCGACATGATCACCAATCCGCAGCTCAGTGCCGCCTATGTCGCGAATGCCGCGGTCGTGGGTCGCTCGGTGACGGACCCACGCGTCACGGGCAAGCGGGTCGTGGGAAGCACCGACATGGGAAACATCAGCCATCTCGTTCCCTCGATTCACCCGATGATCGCATGTGCCCCACCGGGGACGGCAATCCACACCGGGGCCTTCGCGGCATGCGCAGCTTCCGCGGCTGCCGACACTGCCGTCGTGGACGGGGCCATCGCAATGGCCCTCACAGCTGTCGACTTCTGGCTCTCTGACGGGCTCCGGGCAGACATAAAAGCCGACTTCGAACGGGCTCGACCGGACAAGGATGTCCTGTAGTCGGTATCCCGAACCGTCCGCACGCGGACTCCTAGCATGGTCGCCTGTGACGGTGTACGTGCCCGAGGAATTCAATCCCGAAGAGTCCGCGATTCTTCGGCATTACTTCACGAACCTCGACCTGCCGGTGTTCGGCCTCGTCAACCTCCCCGAAGTGGTGAAAGGTGCCCTCTTCGCCCGCTACAGCCGCACCTCGAAGAGCCTGAGGAGACTGTTCCTCGACGAGTTTCTGGGTGAACTCGAAGTCGGAGGTGACGAGGCGGTCGATGCCACGATCGGGCTGGAAAGGGCTGAGACGCTGTACGAGAAGGTGTTCTTCGAGTACGGGGATGACTCTGTGGCACAGCTGGGCGGCGTGCACCTGGCCTGTGAGCAGTCCTCCAACATCCTGACAAAGATCCTCGAGTGGGGTCGCCTCATGAGTTATCTCGAGCAGAGCACCCGCTACATCTCCTACGACGAGCGCCTCGGTGGACGGTACCGCTACTACAGGGACCCCGACATCGTCGCGGGCCGGCACGGAACCAGGTATGTCGGCGAGATGGACCGCATGTTCGAGACCTACAGCCGGATGGCAGGTGCTGTGACCGACCACGTCCGCGCGACCGTGCCGAAGGAGAAGGGCGACAGCGATTTCGTGTGGCGCCAGGCCACCAGGGCAAAGGCGCTCGATGCGGTGCGCGGGGCCCTGCCGGCAGCGTCCTTGTCCAACGTGGGCATCTACGGGAGCGGGCAGGCATTCGAGAACCTTCTCCTGCGCATGCGCGCCCACCCGCTCCCGGAAGCGCGCCATTACGCCGACATGATGCTCGTGGAACTGCGCAAGGTGATCCCCAGTTTCCTCAAACGCGTCGACCTGGAGGACAGGGGTGTGGCGTGGTCCGCTTACCTGGAGTCAACAGGTGCCGCGACACAGCATCTCGCTGACCGGTTCTTCGGTGACGCGATCGCCACCGAGGTCCCCGAGGTCTCTCTCGTCGATTTCGACCCTGATGGCGAGAACAAGATCGTCGCGGCAGCCCTGTACTCGCGTTCGCACCTGCCCGAGTCGCAACTTCTCGCCGCCGTGGAGAAGATGACAGTCAAGGAGAAAACGGAAGTGCTGACCGCCTACGTGGGGGACAGGTCGAACCGCCGGCACCGCCCGGGCCGCGCGTTCGAGCGCACGGACTACAGGTTCGACGTGCTCAGCGATTACGGGGCCTTCCGCGACCTCCAGCGACATCGTCTGCTGACGATCGAGTGGCAACCGCTCACCCCGTACCACGGGTACACGAGACCGGAACTGGTTGTCGACGCCGGTGTGGGTGCCGATTTCGACGACGTGATGGACCGGAGCCATGCCCTGTTCGAGACTCTTGTCCACGACTACGCGGACCAGGCTCCGTACGCGGTCTCCATGGCCTACAGGCTCCGTTATGTCATGCAGTTCAATGCGAGGGAGGCGATGCACATGCTCGAGCTCCGCTCCAGCCCGCAGGGCCACCCGGCCTACCGGCGCGTGGCTCTCGAGATGCACCGACTCATCGCCGAGCAGGCCGGACACCACGCCGTGGCGGCCGC
>SXYT01000110.1 GCA_005788205.1 Actinomycetota bacterium
CATCGACTGCCCCACGATCCTGCAGTGGTGCTTCGACCACAACGTGCGCTACCTCAACACCTCGGTTGAGGTCTGGGACCCGTACGAGGGCCTCGCCTCCACGCACCCGCTCGAGCGCACCCTCTACGTGCGCCACCAGGAGCTGCGCAGGCTGAAGCAGAAGTGGGGCCGCACCGGCGCGACCGCGGTGCTGGAGCACGGCGCCAACCCCGGGCTCGTCAGCCACTTCGTGAAGCGTGCCCTCGCGGAGATGTCGGGCCGCATGCTCTCCGACGGCACCGCCACGGGCGCCCGTGCGGCGGCGATGGAGTCGGCGCTCGCGTCCGGCGAGTTCAACCGGCTCGCCATGCTGACCGGCACGAAGGTGGTCCACATCTCCGAGCGCGACACGCAGCTCGCCGCGGAGCCGAAGCGCGTGAACGAGTTCGTGAACACGTGGTCCGTCGACGGGCTCTACGAGGAGGGCATCGCCCCCGCCGAGCTCGGCTGGGGCACGCACGAGAGGACGCTGCCGCGAAACGCGTGGGTCCACGAGGACGACGGCCCGCGCAACCAGATCTGCATCGCCCGCCCGGGCATGGAGACCTGGGTGCGCAGCTGGGTGCCCGCCGGCGAGATCCGCGGCATGGTCGTGCGCCACGGCGAGGCGTACACCATGAGCGACCATCTCACGGTGTGGGACGGCGGCACCGCCGTCTACCGGCCCACGGTGCACTACGCCTACTGCCCCAGCGACGCGGCGATCATGAGCGTGCACGAGCTGCTCATGCGCAACTACGAGATGCAGCCGGAGCAGCGCATCCTGAACGACGAGATCATCCAGGGCGAGGACCAGCTGGGCGTGCTGCTCATGGGCCACGACTACAGCGCATGGTGGACGGGATCCATCCTCGACATCCACGGCGCCCGCAGCAAGGTGCCCCACCAGAGTGCCACCACGCTGCAGGTCGCGGCCTCGGTGATGGCGGCGGTGAAGTGGATGATCGCCGAGCCCACCCAGGGCATCAAAGTCCCCGACGAGCTTCCCCATGAGTTCGTGCTGGAGGCCGCCACCCCCTACCTCGGGACCATCTGGTCGGATGCCGTGGACTGGGACCCGCTGCGCACCAGGCGCGACGTGTTCGACCAGTGGAGCGACTCCGCCGCGGGCCTCGACCGCGACGACCCCTGGCAGTTCGGCAACTTCCTCTGCCCGTGACTCTGCGGCCCGTTCCCCCGCCCGGCGGGGGAATTCAACCGAAGTGTGGACACTGCTGCGATGCGTGGCTAGCCTGAACCGTGATGAAGACCTCGAAGACCCTGCTTCTTCTTAGTTAGCGGCAGCAGCCGCATACAGCTGCTGTCGAAACCCTCTGCCCCGGCAGGGGGTTTTTTCTTTGTCCGAATCACCCGCCCAGAACCCAAGGAACCGAGACCATGCCTCCGCAGAACGTCACCCCGAAGAAGATGCCCTTCGAGAAGTACTCCCCCTGTGTCCCGCTCGTCCTGACGGACCGCACCTGGCCCAACAGGACGATCGACAAGGCACCGCTCTGGTGCAGCGTCGACCTGCGCGACGGCAACCAGGCTCTCATCGATCCGATGGACCCTGAGCGCAAGATGCGCATGTTCAAGACACTGGTCAAGATGGGCTTCAAGGAGATCGAGGTCGGGTTCCCCTCGGCCAGCCAGCCCGACTACGACTTCGTCCGGCAGATCATCGAGGAGGACCTCATCCCCGACGACGTGACGATCCAGGTGCTCGTGCAGTGCCGGCCGGAACTGATCGAGCGCACCTACGAGTGCCTGAAGGGCGCGAGGAACGCCATCGTGCACTTCTACAACTCGACGAACCCGCTGCAGCGGCGCGTGGTGTTCGGCCTGGAGAAAGAGGGCGTGAAGCAGATCGCGGTGGATGCCGCCCGGCTGTGCCGCAGCTTCGAGTCCATGCTGCCCGGCACGAACCTGCGCTACGAGTACTCCCCCGAGAGCTTCACGCTGACGGAGCCCGAGTACGCGGTGGAGGTGTGCGAGGCGGTGATGGACGTCATCCGGCCGACCCCGCAGGACCCGCTCATCCTCAACCTGCCGGCCACCGTCGAGTGCTACAGCCCGAACGTGTACGGCGATGTCATCGAGTGGTTCATCCGCACCATCAAGAACCGCGACTGCATCATCGTCTCGCTGCACCCGCACAACGACCGGGGCTGTGCCACCGCCGCCGCCGAGTTCGGCATCATGGCCGGCGCCGACCGCGTGGAGGGGACGCTCTTCGGCAACGGCGAGCGGACGGGCAACCTGGACCTCGTCAACGTGGCGATGAACATGTTCATGAACGGCGTGGACCCGCTGCTCGACATCTCCGACATCGACGCGCTGCGCCGCGACGCCGAGTACTGCAACCGACTCCCCGTGCCGGAGCGCCATCCCTACGTGGGTGACCTCGTGTACACGAGCTTCTCGGGCAGCCACCAGGACGCCATCAAGAAGGGGTTCGAGGCTCTCCCCCGCGACTACGACTCGTGGGGCGTGCCGTACCTGCCCATCGACCCGAAGCACGTGGGCCGCACGTACGTGGCCGTCATCCGCGTGAACAGCCAGAGCGGCAAGGGCGGGGTCGCGTACGTGATGAAGTCGGAGCACGGCTTCGACCTCCCGCGACGGCTCCAGATCGAGTTCTCGAAGACCATCCAGCACATCACCGAGGACACCGGCACCGAGGTGTCGTCACTCGTGATCTGGGACGCCTTCCAGGCCGAGTACCTGCCGGATAATGCCGGGATCGATCTGTCCAGTCACGAGTTGCGCAGCGACTCCGCGAGCGGCCGTACCACGATCACCGCCCAGCTGGTGATGAACGGCGAGCGTCGCACCATCTCCGGGGAGGGCAACGGGCCCATCGATGCGTTCGTCCACGCGCTGCGCGGGGGTCTCGCCGCCGACATCGACGTGGTCGACTACTCCGAGCACGCCATGGGCCAGGGCTCGGAGGCGACGGCCGTTGCCTACGTGGAGACGAGGGACTCGAAGGGCAACGTGCGGTGGGGCGTGGGCTCGGACCCGAACACCACGTCCGCATCCCTGCGCGCGGTGCTCGGGGCCTACGAGCGCCACCAGAAGGGGCTCTCGCCCGTCCTCGGCGACTAACCGGCAATTCAACTAGGTTCGGGGAGGACGAAGGGAGCCACAATGAAGGTCGTCGTTGATTTTGATGTCTGCGCCTCGACGGGCGCGTGCTCGCAGATTGCACCCGAGGTGTTCGAGGTGCGCACGGACGGGTACCTCTACATCCTCATCGAGAGTCCCGAGGGCGCGAACGCCGATCTCGCCCGCCAGGCTGCCGACATGTGCCCCACTGCCGCCATCACTATCGAGGAATGACGCCAGCGTGAGCTTCCTCACGCTGCTGCGGGACCGCTGGGCAGCCGCCGACACCCTCCTGTGCGTGGGCCTCGATCCCGACCCCGACCGCCTGCCCGCCTCCGTGCGCAACCAGCCGGCCTCTATCGCCAAGTTCTGCGTCGACATCGTGGACGCCACCGCCGAGTTCGCCTGCGCCTTCAAGCCCCAGATCGCCTATTTCGCCGCCGCGGGCGCCGAGCAGCAGCTGGAGGCGGTGTGCGAGCACATCCGCAACCACCACCCCACCGTTCCCATCATCCTCGACGCCAAGCGCGGGGACATCGGCGACACCGCGAAGATGTACGCCCGCGAGGCCTTCGTGCGCTACGGCGCGCACGCCGTCACCGTGAACCCCTACATGGGTGGTGACACCTTGGCCCCGTACCAGGAACACGAGGGGCGTGGCATCGTGGTGCTGTGCCGCACCTCCAACCCGGGCAGCGGCGAGTTCCAGTCACGCCTCATCGATGGCGAGCCGCTGTACCGCCACGTCGCACGGCGGGCCGCCGACGAATGGTCGAGACGCGGCGAGGTCGCCCTGGTGGTGGGCGCCACCCACCCCGCCGAGCTGGCCGAGGTGCGGGGGATCGTGGGCGACATGGCGCTGCTCGTGCCGGGCGTGGGCGCACAGGGTGGCGACCCTGCAGAGGTGGTGCGAAACGGCGCAGACTCGACGAGGGCAGGACTCATCGTGAACTCCTCGCGCGCGATCCTGTACGCGGACCCCACCAACCACGTCGGCGGCGCGGCACGGGTGGCACGCGACACCAGGGACGCCCTGAACGCCGCCCGCTGAGACCGGTCAGCGGCTAGTCCGTGAGCGTGTAGGTGTTCTCGAGCTCGTCCTGCACCACCGTGGCCAAGTGGTCGGACGTGTCCGCGACGAGTTCTTCCTCCAGGACGCGGGTGCGGAAGGTCCAGCCCTCGGGCAGCGCGAGACGCGAGCCGAGGGAGGAAAGGCTCTCCTCCGTGAGCGATGCATCGACGCCGACGCAGTACGCCTGCATCACGAAGTTGCGACCCTCTGTGTCGACGAGTTCGTACACGGTCTTGCCGGCGTCCCAGAAGAACACCGCACCGCGGTTCACGTTGCGGATCATGTACGGGACACCGCCGGGCTGCTTGCCGAGCGGGACGGTCGCGATGCGCCGCATCATGATGCCGCCGAAATCGTGAGTGACGGGCTCGACGGTGACCACCTTGGTACCGACGCCGTCGATCACCCAGTACCGCGGACCGTTCAGTTTCACGAAGAGTGCACCCAGGTCCTTTGCGATCTCGCCGGCATCCAGCTTTTCCCACAGTTCCTGGGGACAGTCGTTCATCATCTGGGTGCCGTACACCTCGCCCTCGAGTTCGTCGTTGCGTGCGAAGACGCCGAGCACCTCGCCGTAACGCACTCCGCGGAGATCGGAGGTGAGGCGCTGCTGTCGTTCTTTGGTCATGGGAAAACCATAAACCCTGCCCTGCGGCACTGCCGGAACACAGCGTGTTCGGCGGCGCCGGGCCGGGAGTCAGCGGTTCATGAAGGCATCGACGGCGACGCCCATGGCGGCCGCCATGCGCATGTCCAGCCTGTCGTCGTCGACACGGATGTCGTAGGTGTCCTTGATCTTCATGTTGGCGCGGTTCACGTGGCCGACCTGGGCCCCGGACTCGTTGAGAAGCGCGAACTGCACGCGCAGCAGCCACGGGACATCGGTGACGAGGTTCATGACGCGCCGCACGATGGCCTGCACCTGGCTGGTCTCGGTGAGGGTCCAGCGCCCCTGAGGCGTCTCGATCACGTAGGTGGAGCGACCGAGCGATGCCCTGAAGTCCTTGGCGATGGTGCCGATGGGCGCGTCCCCGACACCGAGAACGTCGTAGACACCGCCCAGTTCGATCACCTTGCGTCCCTGGATCCGGAACACCACGCCCGACCCGTCGGGAGCCGTGCATGTCACGCTCTCCTTCAGCGCCATGCGCTTCTGGACGATCACACCGATGTCCACCGGCGCCGTGTCAGTGCGCGTCACCGTCCAGCGGTTCTGCATCATGGTGAGTTTCTGGGCGAGTGTCAGTGAGTACGGCACGCGCAGAATGTACCCGAACGGCGACGACCGGGGCAGGCGCCGGGGATCACCCCCGGAGGGCGATGACCTCGATGATGCCCGGCGCGGCACGGAGCTCGTCGAGGACGGCCTCGCTCACCTCGGCCGTCGGTGCGATCACCATCAGCGCCGTGCCCGGGGTGAGAGCGCGCCCCACGTCCATGTCGGCGATGTTCACGTCGCGGTTGCCGAGCAGGGTTCCGACGACACCGATGACACCCGGCCGGTCGTCGTTGCGCACGACCAGCATGTGCTCGCTCGGCGGGACGTCGGTGATGTGGTCGTCAACCAGGACGATGCGGGCCTGGCGGCGCTGGCCGACCAGGGTGGCCGCGATGCTGTGCGTGCCGGCGCGCAGGGTCACGAGATTGACGTAGTCGCCGCTTCCCCCGCCCACCTTCGTCTCCTTGACCTCGATACCGAGACGAGCAGCCACCTGCGGGGCATTCACGTACGTGACCTGCTCGTCCACGCGGCCGCCGAAGAAGCCCTTCATGGCACTGAGCGTGAGAAGGCTGGTGTCGTACGCGCCGATCTCGCCGGATGCGATGACCTCGAGTTCCGTGGTGTCCGCGCCGGCCGCCGAGGCGAACAGGGCGCCGAGACGCTCGGCAAGCGGCAGGTACGGCTTCATCGTCTCGTTCGCGTCGGCGGCGGAGATGTTCACCGCGTACGGCACGAAGTCACCGGCGAGGGCCAGGTTGATCTGGTCGGCGATGTGGTCACCCGCGCGGTCCTGGGCCTCCGTGGTGCTCGCCCCCAGGTGCGGCGTGACGACGATGCCGTCGATGCCGAACAACGGCGAGTCCGTCATGGGCTCCTTCGAGAACACGTCGAGTGCGGCACCGGCAATGACGCCGTTCTTCACGGCGTCGGCGAGGTCGGCCTCGTCCACGATCCCCCCGCGCGCCACGTTGATGATGCGCAGGGAGTTCTTCGCCCGCTTCATGGCCGCGGCGTCGATGAGCCCGATCGTCTCCTTCGTCTTCGGCAGGTGGACCGTGAGGAAGTCGGACTGCTCGATGAGGGTGTCCAGGTCGACCAGTTCGATGTTCATCGCCCGGGCACGCTCCTCGCTGACGAACGGGTCGTACGCCAGAATGCGCATCCCGAAACCGGCGGCACGCTGGGCCACGAGCTTGCCGATGCGCCCGAGACCCGCGACACCGAGGACCTTGTCGAACAGCTCCACGCCCTCCCACTTGCTGCGCTCCCAGCGTCCCTGCACGAGGGCCGCATGGGCCTGGGGCACGTTCCGCGCGACGGCAAGAAGCATTGCCATGGTGTGCTCGGCGGCCGAGACGATGTTGGACTCCGGGGCGTTCGCCACCATCACGCCGCGCCGCGTGGCCGCCTCGATGTCGACGTTGTCGAGACCCACGCCGGCACGCCCGACGACAAGGAGGTCCGTTCCCGCCGCGAGGAGGGCGTCATCGACGTTGGTGGCCGAGCGCACGACCAGCGCATGCGCACCCTTGATCTCCCGGCGCAGCTCCTCCGGGGACAGCCCGACCCGCACGACCACCTCGTGGCCGGCTGCCCTCATCTTGGCGAGGCCGCTCTCGGCAAGTTCTTCAGAGACGAGAATCCGGGGCATGACACGATTCTTGCCGTTCTCCGCCTAGATTCCTCAGTGCTTTACAGACTGTTAACGCACTCCCCCGGTTCCCATGTCACACCTTTTTCTTTCTCCCGAATGGATCGCCGCCGCCCGGGGCATCCGCGAGCGCCACGAGGCGAACATCCCCCCGATACCGGTCCAGATCCGCATCAACGTGGTGGCGCTCGGGGTCCCTTTCGGGGAGGGCACGGTGCGCGCCCACATCGACACGTCCGAGGGCGGGCTCAGCATGGACCTCGGTGCCATCGACTCCCCCGACCTCACCGTGACCACCGACTACGACACCGCCCGCCAGCTCTTCGTCGACCAGGACCCGGCGAGCACGATGCAGGCGTTCATGAGCGGGCGCATCAAGGTCGAGGGCGACATCACAAAGATCATGGCCCTCCAGATGTCCGTCCCCCAGGACGACCGCGCCGAGCAGGTCGCAGCGGAGATCCGCGCCATCACGGCGTGACGGCGTCCTCCAGCATGCTGCGGTCCGTCGGGCGCAGCCGTGTCGCCAGCAAGGTGGCCGCGGCGGCGGTGCCCACGCCGCTCATCAACGCGTACGCGTAGCTCTGCACCACGCCGCTCGATGCGGTCATCTCGTGGATGGAGATCATCACCGTGGAGCCGAGCACTGCACCCATCTGGCTGAGCAACTGCTGCATCGCGCCGGCGACACCGACGGTGTCATCGTCCACCGAGTTCGCCACCAGGGCCCCGAGTGCAGGGCCCGCGATGCCGAAACCCACGCCGGAGAGCCCGAGCCCGAGTGCGATGAGGAAATCCGGCGAGGATGCGTCGATCGTGCCGAGGATCGCCATGGAGCACACGATGCCGAACGCGCCGACCACACCCGACACCCGTTCGCCCACACGCATCGTGAAGAAGCTCGCGAGCGGCGCGGTGATCGAGAACGCGAGCGGCCTGGCGATCACGAGCCAGCCGATGTGCGCGGGAGTGAATCCCAGACCGATCTCGAGCATCTGGGGCACCACGATGAACCCGCCCATGTAGGCGAAGTTGAGGAGTGACTGGATCCCGATCGGGAGGATGATGTTCGGGGTCCGCAGCCACACAAGCGGCATCAACGGCGCCTCGGCCGACCGTTCGATCCGGATGAAGAGCCACAGGGCCGTCACTGCCGCGATCGCGCTGCCGACGATCCAGGGCGACGTCCAGCCCCACGAATGGCCGCGGTTGACGGAGAGGAGCAGGAGGGTGGCCCCGAACCCGAGGGCAACGGAGCCCTTCACGTCGAACTTCACGTCCTTCGACCGCGCGGTCTGCGGGAGCAGCCTCCACGCAAGGAGTGACGCCCCCACGAGGAGCGGCGTCTGGATCACGAAGATCATCTGCCAGCCGATGGCCTGCACGAGCGGGCCGCCCATCACGACACCGAGCACCGGGGCACCCGCGGTCGTGAAACTCCACAGGCCGAGCGGACGAACACGCTCATGGGGCTCGAACAGGCGGTTCACATAGGCCATGGCTGCCGGTCCGGTCGCCGCACCGGCCACCGCGGAGAGCAGGCGGAACATGACCATCGACGGGCCGTCCCACGCGAACACGGTGGCAGCAGCAAAGACACCGGAGAAGAAGAGGCCGTAGACGTAGACCTTCTTGTGCCCGTAGAGGTCGCCGATCTTGCCGTAGGCGGGCCCGACCACGCCGAACGCGAGCATCGGCCCGGTGATCGACCAGTTGAGGGTGGTCACCGACGAGCCGAGGTCCTTCGAGATCGTCTCGAGGGACACCACGAGGACGGTGATCGTGGAACTGGTCGTGAAGAGACCGGCGAGCACCACTATGAGCGTGGCCCACTTGCGGGTGATGCCCATCTTGCGCGCCACTCGGCGCGGGATCATGGCCGTCCAGGCAATGACGGAGATCTCGTCCACGCCGCCGAACTCGACGGCCACCGACTCGCGCCCGTGGGGGCGCAGTTCCTCGAGTTCTTCGTGCGGACGGGGGTTCATGGGGCGAACCCCGAGAGTAGTCCCCTAGGCCTTGACCTCCGAGGCCATCTTGTTGAGCGCGACCGTGAGTTCCGCCACACCCCAGCGGTCGTTCTGGTCGATGCTCTCGCCGCGCTCCCAGCTTCTGATCCGCGTGACCTCACCGCCCTTGACGAAGAAGGTCTCCCCGGTGAACTCACACTTCGCGGACGAGAGGTACGCCACGAGCGGCGAGATGTTTGCGGGGTCCCACTCGTCGAAGGCACTCTTGTTCTCCGGCTCGGCGATGCGGTCGCCGAGACCGGGCGTGGCCATCGTCAGGCGTGTGCGCGCGGCGGGCGCGATGGAGTTGCTCTTCACGTTGTAGCGGGAGAGCTCCTTCGCGAGGATCTGCGAGAACGTCGCGATTCCGGTCTTTGCCGCGCCGTAGTTCGACTGCCCGGGGTTCGCGAAGAGACCCGACGTGGACGACGTGTGCACGATGTTGCGCGGTTTTGTCACGCCTGCCTTGTGCTGCTCGCGCCAGTACGCAGCTGCCCAACGGGACGGTGCGAAGTGACCCTTCAGGTGGACCGCAATGACCGCATCCCACTCTGCTTCCGTCATGTTCACGAGGACGCGGTCGCGCAGGATTCCCGCGTTGTTCACGAGGATGTCGAGGTCGCCGAAGGTCTCGACAGCCATGTTGACCATGCGCTGGGCACCCTCCCAGTCGGCGACGTTGTCGTAGTTGGCGACGGCCTCGCCCCCCATGGCCTTGATCTCGTTGACGACCTCCTGGGCCGGCGTGGCGTCGTTTCCCGTGCCGTCGTTCGCGCCGCCGAGGTCGTTCACGACGACCTTTGCTCCTTCAGCCGCGAAGAGCAGGGCATGCTCGCGGCCGATACCGCGCCCCGCACCCGTGATGATCGCAACGCGTCCCTGCAGTTCCCCCATGGTCTCCCCCTTGGTCATGATGACTGACGGCCCGAGATTAGGGGAAGATGAGGTCGACGGTCTTACCGACGATGACCCGCTCGAAGTTCTTGACCTTCTTGCCGTCGATCTGGGCCTCACGGAGACCCTTCTTGCCATCGCCCGTGACCTTTCCGATCACCATGGCGTACTTCTCGAGACGCTCCTTGACGGTGGCGAGGTCCTTGCCGTAGATGCTCGGGATCAGCGTGGTCTGCTGCCCGGCGGACACGGTCACCGTGATGGTGCCGCCCTTCGCCAGTTTCTCCCCGGCGGCGGGGACCTGGGCCGACACCCTGCCGTCGGCAATGTCCGGGTGGGGCTTCTTCTCGCCCTCGGCGATCACCAGCCCCATCTCTGTCAGCTTGGCCGTGGCCTCGGCTACCGAGAGCTTCACGAGGTCCGGCACGTCGCGCTGGGACGGTCCGGTGGAGATGTTCAGGGCCACCGTGGTGCCCTTGACGACCGAGTCGCCCGCCTTCAGGGCGGCCTGGTCCGGCACGGACCACGACACCACCGTCCCGGCAGGCGCCGACTCGTCGGGGACGTCGACAGGGGAGGCCTGCAGGCCGATCTCGGCAAGTTTCGATTTTGCCGCGTCTGCGGTGAGACCCGCGAGCTCCACCAGTTCGGACAGCGTCGGCCCCTCGCTGACCACGAGGACCAGTGAGGCGCGCTTCGCCACGTTCGCGCCCATCACCGGGTCGGTGGAGATCACCTGCCCCGCCTGCACGGAGTCGCTGCGTTCCATCCGCACGGCGATGCCCCACCCGAACTTTGCCACCTGGTTGCGGGCCTCGGCCTCGGTGAGCCCGGCGAGCTGCGGCACCGGGTTCTTCGGGTTGAGCACGGTGAAATAGGCGCCGGTGGCGCCACCGCCCACGACGACAAGTGCGAGAGCGGCCACCAGGATGCGCACACCCCAGCGACGCTTGCGCGGGCGCTGGGCAGGTTCTGTGGGATCCTCCGCAGCGAGTCTCTGCAATTGCTCGATGTCGAGCGCGACGGGGCCTGTCTCATCGCCACCGATCACGAGGGGCTTGCCGCCCGACGGGTCGGGTGTGCGGGAGGTGCCGCGCGGGTTCGTGATGTCAGCGTCTGCGATGTTCGGGGTCGTCCGGATGAGAATGGGCTCGCTCGGTGCCTCATTCTGGATCGGCTCCACACCGAGGAGGTCCGGGCGCGGGGTCGGCTGGGACGGATCGGACTTGGCGACCTCCTCGTCGAAGAGACCCATGCCGACGATGTCGATGGGCGTGGGGCGCGGGAGTTTCTCCGCGGCGGCCACGAGTGCCTGGCCGAACTCGCGGGCGGTGTAGCGCTCGCCTGCGCCAGGCCGACCGGCTCGCTCGAGCACGGCAGCGAGGGCTCCGAAGTCAGCGCTGACGGGCAGCAGCTTTTCGGCCCGCGCGGCGAAAGCGCCAGCGGCCGTGTCGGCGGCGAACGGGGCTTCCCCGGTCATCGCCTCCACCAGGACGAGGGCAAGCGAGTAGATGTCGGACGAAGCGGTGCGGGGGCTGCCGTCGGCTAGTTCCGGGGCACTGAAGAGCGCCTGGTCGAGGGTCAGTGAGTCAACCGGGCGCAGCGGGGCCCCGAAACCGACGATCCTGACCCGCCGGTCCAGGCCAAAGACCAGCCTGCTGGGACGGATGTCCCCGTGGACTTCGCCTTGCTTGGCGGCCGCATCGAGGCCCCGGCAGACGTCGACACCCACGATGAGGGCCTGGCTGGGGCTCAACCGGCGCCCACGGTCCAGGAATTCCCTCACGGACCCCCCGGCCAGCCGCTCAGCGACGGTGAAGACATACCGCTCGCCGTCGAGGGTGGCATCGCCGTGGTCATAGACCGTCTCGATGCAGGGGTGGCTGAGGCTCTCGGCGACGGCGCACTGCGCCTCGAAGACCGCGAGGGCATCCGTGGCGGTGGTGGAGCCGAGGAGCGGGTCGACCAGGCGCGACAGCGGGGCGATGCGCACCGACACCAGCTGGGTGGACGAGAGGTCAGTGGCGTCGAACTGCATCGCCCCGGCATTCGCGAGCGTGGCCTCCGATCGGAGTTCCCCGATGAGGTACCGCCCACCGAGGACGGTCCCTGGCATGTGTGCTGCGTCCCTCATGACCCGAAAGAACCTACAAGGTGACCCATGCCGGGGTGTGGCGAGGGCCCCGGACTGGGAGAATGGGGGTGTGAGAACCCCCAAGAACAAGCAAAATCTCCTCGTTTCCGTGGGGGTCGGGATCGGTCTTGTGTTGATCCTGTCGGGCGTCAACTCTGCCAGCACGGGTCGCGAGGCACAGCGAATCCCCGCTGCGATCGAGAGCATCAACCCGGGGCCGGGGGACGAAGTGCTGCGCCAGAGCCAGGTCTTCGTGGACCTCGTCGAGGGATACAACGCGGTACTGGTCATTGACGGCATCGAACTGCCGGTCACGCGCCTCGACGAGATCTCACAGGGTGGCAACCCGAGCCCGGGTGCCCAGGTCAACATCCCACCCACTGCGATCTACGACCCGGGCAACTTCACCATCAGCTATCTCCCCCAGGAGGGTGCACCCATCAAGGAGTTCAGCCAGGGTGTCCACACCGGGAAGGTGTGGTACTGGAAGATCACGGACGACCGCTCGAAGGCGAAGTCGTTCTCGTGGGAGTTCTCCGCGAACTAGTCCGC
>SXYT01000111.1 GCA_005788205.1 Actinomycetota bacterium
CCCGGCCGACAGCCGCACAGATCGGCGGGTAGTCGCAGCTCTCGGTGGAGTGCGTGCCGAGATCCTGCACGTCATGGCCCCCGGACGACAGAATCGAGATGAGGTGCTGCTTCAGGTCGTACCCGGCGTGGTCTGCTCCGACGGCGATTCTCGACACGGTTTCAGCGTAGTGGGCGGTGCTCCGCGACCGCCTAGCGTTTGCGGTATGACGATTGACCCACGCACCCCGGTCCTCGTCGGCGCCGGCCAGTTCGTGCAGCGCGCCGAGGGAATCAACGACGCACTCGACCCCGTCGCGATGATGGTGGAGGCCGTCCGACGGGCAGCCACCGACGCGGGTCTCGCCTCCGTGCCTCAGCCCGATGCCATCCGCGTGGTGAGCCTCCTGTCCTGGCGGTACGGGAACCCCGCCAGGTTCATCGCCGAGGACCTCGGGCTCGCCCCGCGCCAACTGGGCCTCTCGGCGATGGGCGGCAACACGCCTCAGACGCTCGTCAACACTGCATCCCGCGAGATTCTCGCCGGCCAGGCGGACCTCGTCATCCTCACCGGGGGCGAGACGACACGCACAAGGGCACGAATGACGAAAGCAGGGGTCACACCGGAGTGGCGCACCACCGATGAGGCACCCGACGTGGTGTCAGAGGACCTGCTCATGAACCTTCCCGAGGAACGGGAGCGTCAGATCATGATGCCCATCCAGATCTACCCGCTCTTCGAGACGGCGCTGCGCGCGCAGGCCGGCCGTTCTGTCGAGGACCACCAGCGGCACATCAGCGAGCTGTGGGCACGGTTCGCCGCAGTCGCAGAGGGCAACCCGTATGCATGGGACCGCACGGGCCACACCGCGGAGGAGATCCGCACCGTCTCCCCCGCCAACCGCATGGTCGGGTTCCCGTACCCGAAGATGATGAACTCAAACAACGACGTCGACATGTCCGCCGCGCTCATCCTCTGCTCCGCGGCGAAGGCGGAGGCTCTCGGCGTGCCGCGCGACCGCTGGGTGTTCCCCCAGTCGGGCAGCGACGCCCACGAGCACGCGTTCATCTCCCACCGCCACCACTTCTGGAAGACGCCGGCCATCGAGCTGGCCGGGCGCAGGGTGCTGGAGCTCGCCGGGCTCGGCATCGATGACATCGGCATCATCGACCTCTACTCCTGCTTCCCGTCGGCGGTGCAGCTGGGCGCGCAGTCGCTCGGGCTCTCCGTCGACCGGCAGCTGACGCGCACCGGCGGGCTGCCGTTCGGAGGTGGGCCCTGGAACAACTACGTGATGCACGCAATCGCGACGGTGATGAACGACCTGCGTGCAAACCCCGGCGAGAAGGCCCTCGTGTGGGCGAACGGCGGGTACACCACCAAGCACGCGTTCGGCGTGTACGCCACCGAGCCGCCGGCCGGGGGATTCTCGTACGACTACCCGCAGGACCAGATCGACGCACTCCCCAGCCGACGGCTCGCCTCCCCCGCCGAGGCGGCCGGGCGCGCGGTCATCGAGGGTTACTCGGTGATGCACGGCCGTGACGGCACGCCCGAACGGATCATCGCGTCGTGCCTGATCGAGGACGGCCGCAGGGCGTGGGGTGACTCCACCGATGCCGCGCTCGGGCGCGAGATGTGCGGCACCGAGTTCGTCGGCACCGACGTGGACCTCGACGCAGAAGGCGTCCTCCACCCCGCATGAGCGACACATTCCCCCGTCAGCACGCACGCACCCAGCGGCTGACGCTCGGGGAGCCGCGAAGCTTCACCGTCTCGCCCGACGGCGAGCGCGTCGTGTTTGCCCGTTCGGCGACGGGCAGCGACCCCGTCAACATGCTGTGGGTGCTCGACGTCCCGACAGCAACCGAGCGTCTCGTGCTCGACCCCCGGTCTCTCGCTGCGGACCTCTCTGCGCTCACCGAGGAGGAAAAACGCAGGCGCGAGCGCGCGCGGGAAGGCGCCGCCGGTGTCGTCTCGTACTCGTGCGATGCCGATGTCACCCGCGCCGTCACCGTCCTCGGCGGGCAGACAGTGGTCGTGGACCTCCTCACCGGGTCCGTTGCCATGCCCGACATCGCACCGGGCGTGTTCGACGCACGCCTCTCCCCCGACGGCTCGCAGATCGCGTACGTGCGCGGCACGTCGCTGTGCGTGTCCGCCGTGGACGGCGGCGAGAGAGTGCTGGCAGCGGACCCCTCCCCGCTCGTCACGTGGGGCAGTGCCGACTTCATCGCCGCAGAGGAGATGGGCCGCCAGCGCGGGTACTGGTGGTCACCGGACGGCGGCACAGTCGTCGCCGCCCGCGTGGACAACTCCCCGGTCAACGTGTGGTGGATCGCTGACCCCGCGCACCCGGGCAGCGACCCGGTCAGCCACCGTTACCCGGCCGCCGGCACGCACAACGCCGGCGTCGCACTGTTCCTCGTCGACGTGCGAACGGGTGACCACGTACCGGTGGTCGTCCCGGGGAGCATCGAGTACGTCAACACGGTCGCATGGACCGCCGGCGGCCTGGTCGTGCAGGTGCAGACCCGTGACCAACGACAGGTTGACATCCACCGCATCGATCCCGCCACGGGCGACACCGAGCACCTGTGGACCGACAGCGATGATGCGTGGGTCGAACTGGTCCCCGGCGTTCCCGTTCTCGACGCGCTCGGCCATCTCGTCACGTGCGCAGACCGAGACGGCGCGAGACGTGTGATCGTGGACGGCACGACTGTCACGCCGCCCGCCCTTCAGGTCCGGTCCGTCATCGGCACCGGGACGCGCATCACCTTCGTGGCGAACGAGACGGACACCCCGTGGGTGCACAACATCTGGTCGGTGAACCCGGACGGCTCGGGCCTCTCGAACCTCACCCCCGTGGACGGGGTTGTGTCCGGCGTCGCCGCCGGTTCCGTGACGGTCACGCGCACAACGACGCTCGGCGCGACTCGGGCGATGTTCGCCGTGCACTCCGACAAACGCGAGACGGGGATCCTCTCGCACGCGGAGGAACCGCTCGTGCGGCCGAACGTGCAGATCCTGAAGGTCGGCCCGCGCGCAATCCCAGTCGCGGTCCTCACCCCGCGAGACGGGCTCGACACGAAGTTGCCTGTGCTGTTCGACCCGTACGGCGGCCCGCACGCCCAGCGCGTGGTCGCGTCGAGTGCTGCGTTCGCGACGTCCCAGTGGTTCGCGGACCAGGGGTTCGTGGTGGTGGTCGCCGACAACCGCGGCACGCCGGGTCTCGGGCCCGCGTGGGAGCGTGAGGTGCTCCGTGACCTCGCCGGCCCGGTGCTGGAGGACCAGGTCGAGGTGGCACGCGCACTCGGCGGAATCGAGCCACGCGCCGACGTCTCGCGAGTCGCGATCCGCGGGTGGAGCTTCGGCGGGTACCTGGCCGCTCTCGCCGTCCTGCGGGCACCGGATGTGTTCCGTGCCGGGATCGCCGGTGCACCGGTCACGGACTGGCGTCTGTACGACACTCACTACACGGAGCGGTACCTCGGCAACCCCTCGGTGGACGACGCGCCGTACACGGCGACATCGCTCATCGAGGATGCGCACCTGCTGTCGCGTCCGCTGCTCATCATCCACGGTCTCGCCGACGACAACGTCGTCGCGGCACACACGCTGCAGCTGTCGTCAGCGCTGCTCGCGGCAGGCAAGCCGCACGAGGTGCTGCCGCTCTCCGGCGTCACGCACATGACCCCCCAGGAGGTCGTGGCGGAGAACCTGCTGCTGCACCAGCTGGAGTTCCTGCGCCGGACCGTCGGCTAGGCGCGCCGTCCGCTCACGAAGCGGTCACGGCCGGCGAGGTCGCGGTGCACCCGGACATCATCCAAGCCGGCACCTTGATAGAGGTCTATCAACTCGTCCGTCTGGGTGTGCCCCATCTCCACCACGATCAACCCGCCCGGGCGGAGCCATTCGGGTGCACCTGCCACGATGACGCGCAGGTCGTCGAGCCCGTCGCTCCCCGAGAGGAGTGCCGAGGCCGGCTCCCAGGCGCTCACCGATTCCTCCAGGTCCGGGTCCCCCTCGGCGACGTACGGCGGGTTGCTCACGATGACGTCCACCGCCCCGCGCAGCGAACCGTCGAGCGCCCCGTACCAGTTGCCGTGCGCGAAGCGTGCCCCCATCGCGGCGCGACCGACCCCTGCCGCGTTCGCGCGCGCGACGTCGAGTGCGTCGGCAGACGCGTCCGTCATCCACACCGTCGCATGGCCCGGCGGCAGTTCGTCCAGCACGGCCAGGCCGATCGCACCCGATCCGGTGCCGAGATCGACCACGGTCGCGCCGGGGCCCGCGCCACGCACGAACGCGGTCACGATGTCAACCACGAGTTCGGTCTCGGGCCGCGGGATGAGCACGCGCGTATCCACCATCAGGTCGAGACGGCGGAAGCCCCACCGCCCGAGCACGTACTGCAGCGGCTCGCCCCCGAGACGGCGGCGCAGCATCGACTCGACCTGCTTGCCGGCGCGCTCGGGTACCCACTCTCCGGCGGCGGCGCGCAGTTCCGCCGCGTCGAGGCCGCCAGCGGTCTCGCAGACCCAGCGCGCCTCGTTGCGGTCACCGAGCTCGGCGGTCACGTGCGCGAGCATCTCTGCCCACGTGACGTTCCCCTCCTCGCGGCTGCCTGCGCTGCCCACGGGTCAGCCCCCGTCGGCGAGTTGCCTGGCGCGCAGGTCTGCGGCGAGTGCATCCACCACGGCATCGAGATCACCGGCGAGGGCGGCCTGCAGTTGGTACAGGGTGAACCCGATCCGGTGGTCCGTGATGCGGTTCTCCTTGTAGTTGTAGGTGCGGATCTTCTCACCGCGCCCGCCGCCGCCGATCTGTGAACGGCGCTCCGCGGACATGCGTGCCTCTTTCTCCTCCTGGTGGAGCTTCAGAAGGCGTGACCTCAGGACCTGCATCGCGCGTGCACGGTTCTGCAGCTGGCTGCGCTCGTCCTGCATGGCAACAACGAGACCGGTCGGCTTGTGGGTGATTCGCACGGCCGAGTCCGTGGTGTTCACGTGCTGGCCGCCGGCGCCGGATGCCCGGTACACGTCGATCTCGAGGTCGTTGTCGTTGATCTCCACGTCCACCTCCTCCGCCTCGGGCATCACCATGACGGTCGCGGAGGACGTGTGCACCCGGCCCTGGCTCTCCGTGGCCGGCACGCGCTGCACCCGGTGAGGGCCGCCCTCGAACTTGAGCCTGCTCCATGCGTCGTCGCCCTTGAAGAGAAGTGTCGCCTGGTTGATGCCGCCCATGTCGCTGTCGTCGACCTGGATGGTCTCCACGCCCCAGCCCCGGCGCGACGCGAACGCGAGGTACATCTCCATGAGGTCGCGGGCGAAGAGGTTCGCTTCCTCGCCGCCCTCGGCACCGCGGATCTCCATGATGACGTTCTTGCCGTCGTTCTCGTCCGGCGGGAGCAGCAGCAACTTCAGGCGCTCCTCGAGTTCCTCGATGCGCTGGTCCGCGGCCTGCGCCTCCGCACGGAACGAGTCGCGCTCGTCACCGGACGTCTCGGCCATCAGCTCGCGCGCCGCGGCGGCGTCACCGGAGACCTGGCGCAGCTCGCGGATGCACTCCACGAGCGGGGTCAGCTGCTTGTACCTGCGGGAGGCATCGCGCAGGAGGGCCTGGTCCCCGAGCACCTCCTGGGTGGCGAGACTCGCCTCAAGTTCCAGGAAGTCCCGTTCGATGGAGTCAAGACGTTCCTGCACGGTTGCAAAGGCTACGCCGTGCGCAACTGATCACCCGACAACACCGGCCGGGGTCGTTCAGAGTGCGATGACAGAGACGGGACGCGAGGACCTGGCCGCAACCACACGAGTGGACTCGGTGATGTCCCGCGCGCGGAGAGCAAGGACGACCCGTGCGGCGCCCAGCCTGTCGGCGGCATCGAGCGCGCACGGCACCGCGTCCAGGTCGATGCCGTGGGCGAATGTGACGGCCACTGATGCCCCGTTGCCGTCCGCACCGAGTGCGACGCACGGTACCGCGTCCTTCAGGTTCGTGCGCTGGATCGGCGGTTCTGCCGGCCTGAGGGACGCGCACCCGACTGACGCAGGGTCCTGCATCGCGTTCCATCGCAGCAGCCGTTCCGCACCGAACTGGTTCAGCGGATGCTGCACGGCCCCGGGCTCGCGGTGCGGGCGGACGGCCGCGATGACCTGGCGCAACGCGTCGGGTGCCGGAAGGTGCCCGTGCACAAGGGCGAACGCCTCACGGTCGTGGCGTCCCATGCCGACGTCCAGTCTCGCCGCGCCGCTTGTCTCGTCGTCGACCACCCTGCACATCTCGAGCCCGCGCACCTCGCCCACGACCACGCCGTGCTCCACGACCACCTCGGCACCTGCCTCCTCGATCAACGTTGCATGGTCGAGATGGCCCGGCTTCGGGGCGAGGAACGGGAGGTGCACCGCAGGGACTGCAGGTGCGATGTCACGGTCGTCCGCGGACCACACCGTGACGGGTCCATCGAAGTACGAGGCACGGCGCGCGGCGACCCCTGCACCGTCCTCCGCGATGACGTTGATGCCGCGGTCGATGCCCCGGCGTGCGGCCCATGCGATGACGGGACCGACGCAGTGGGAGGCGTCGCCGTCGATCAGGAACCAGGTGGTGTCATCAGCGACAAAAGCTGCGCCCGGGGCGAAAACATGGGCGGCCCCTGCGGGGTCCTCCACGAGACCGAGATGCACGCGCACGAGCGCGCGGAGTTTGAGTGAGAGGAGACGTGACCGACGCTCAGGGTCGGTCGACAACTACTCGGCCTTCTTCGGGGCGGTCTTGCGCGCGCCGTAACGCTTGTTGAAGCGCTCCACGCGTCCGCCAGTGTCGACGAGCTTCTGCTTGCCGGTGTAGAAGGGATGGCACTCGTTGCAGAGCTCGACATTCAGCGCGCCGCCCCTGGTGCTGCGGGTGGTGAACGTGTTGCCGCACGAGCACTTCACGTTGATATCTGAGTACTGGGGATGGGTGTCGGTCTTCATGGCATCTCCTCGGAACGGATTGTGAGTGTATCGGCGGTCTCCCGACCCCCCAATGGGGCCGGGAACAGCCGGGAACGGGTCCGGGGCTAGACGCCCGGGGTCTTGGCCACCTCGGCGAGGAACTCCTCGTTGGTGCGGAAGGTCTTCAGGCGGTCCATCAGCATCTCGAGGCCGGGGGCGGGGTTGCCGTCCTGGGCCATGCCGCCGAGGACGCGGCGCAGCTTCACCGCGAGCGAGAACTGCTTGCGGTCGATGAGCAGCTCGTCATGGCGCGTGCTGGAACCGACCACGTCGATCGCCGGGAAGACACGACGCTCGGCGATCTTGCGGTCGAGACGCAGTTCCATGTTGCCCGTGCCCTTGAACTCCTCGA
>SXYT01000112.1 GCA_005788205.1 Actinomycetota bacterium
CGCCGAGAGCGCGACTCCGGGCCCGATCATCGTGTGGCTCCCGATGTGGATGTACTGCTCGTTGAAGATCGTGACCGGCGGCCACATGATGATGCTCCGTTCGCCGAACGAGCCGAACCTGCGCCCCCTCGGGTCATCCGGTCCGATGGCTGCCCAGCTGTCGAGGGCCTCGGTCATCCTGGCCCAGAGGAGACCCGCACGACGCCGCATGGGCCCACGCTAGCGAGCCTGCAACCCCGCGGTATCGCGACCACACTCCAATAGCCTCACGGCGTGGACCACCAACGTTCCGGACCGTCACGTACGAAGATGACAGCCCCTCGGATTCTCGTCGCGAGCGCCGCCCACGTGGATGCGGGGACATCGTGAGGGGCTTGCGGTCGCGGATTGACTCCACCCACGAAGAGATGAGGGACACCTGGCCGCAGTCGCTGTGGAGAGACACGAACAGACGGTTCTTTTTCCCCTCGCCTGTCGTCGATCTGGACGCCGACGTGCTCATCATCGGCGCCGGCTTCACCGGACTCTGGACGGCACATCACATACTCGAACTGCAGCCCGGCGCTCGCGTCGTGGTCGTCGATGCGGTCCAGCCCGGATTCGGGGCAAGCGGGCGCAACGGCGGCTGGTGCTCGGCCCTCCTGCCCATGGAACTCGCGGACGTCGCGGACAGGCACGGCATCAACGTGGCCCGTGACCTCCAGCAGGAGATGTTCCGCACAGTCGACAGCATCGGACAGTTCGTCGCCGCACGCGGCATCGACTGCGGGTGGGCAAAGGGCGGGAGCCTCACTGTCGCAACCAACAATGCGCACGGGTCACGGCTGCGCAGGCAAGTGTCCGACAGCCACGCCTTCGTCGGCGAGCAGGACGTCATGTGGCTCGACCGCGCCGAACTCGAGTCACGTATCAGGGTCAACGGTGCCACCGGGGCTATGTACACGCCCCACTGCGCGGCCCTGAACCCGTACAGGCTCGTGGACGGACTTGTGCAGTCTCTGGTCGACCGTGGCGTGCGGATCTTCGGCGCGACAACCGCAAAAAGGTACGGAAACGGATTCGTCGAGCTCGAGGGTGAGTCGGGGCTCGTCTTTGTGACATCCCCCAATGTGGTCGTCGCGACCGAGGCCTATGCATCAAGGACGCGGCCGTCACGCCGCCGCATAGCCCCGCTGTACTCGTACGTCGTCGCGACGGAACCCCTTCCCGGTGAGGTCCTCGCCGAGATCGGCTGGCACGGCCGGGAGACCGTCTCCGACGGCCGCTTGATGGTCACCTATGCCCAGCTCACTGCGGACGGACGCATCGTCTTCGGCGGCCGCGGTGCCCCGTACAAGTTCGGGAGCGACATCCACTCCCGTCACGACACCAGCAACCGCGTGCATGCCGCAATCGAGGAGACCATGCACCAGTTGTTCCCCGCTGCCAGCGGCGTGCGTGTGTCGCACCGGTGGGGCGGGCCGCTCGGTGTCCCTCGTGACTGGCATGCAGGTGTCTATTTCGACGCAACGACGCACGCATTCCACGCCGGCGGCTATGTCGGGGACGGCGTGGCGCTGAGTCACCTCACGGCCAGGGTTCTTGCCCACCGTGTGACATCCACTTCGCATGCCATCCTCGACCTGCCCATCAACGACCACAAGTCGCGACGCTGGGAGCCCGAGCCACTGCGTTGGGGGGGCATCAACTCGGGGTTGGCCCTGACGAAATTGCAGGACACCGTGGAGGGACGGTCCGGTCGCGAGTCCCGTTTCCTGTCCGCGGTCGGACGGCTCTTCTGAGTCTCAGCGGTGCACCCCGGGGTCGTCCTGGTGGACCCGCAGCCTCACACTGAAACCCGAGTCCCCGCTCAGGATCGCCGAACGGGCAAAGAGTCTCCCGTCCTGCCAGTTGCTCAGACCCAGCTCAGGACGCAGAAGAGCGAACTGGCCGTCCACCCAGCGCGTGAAACCGTCGCCGACAAAGGGAGCATCGCACCCGCTCCAGACTGCCTGGTGGTCCGCGTCGTCGCCGGACACGCAGGACACGATGAACCTGGGGCTGTGGGCGTTGAACAAGTCGACGGCCTCTTTGACCGTCCGCACGAGCTCCACGCGGAACTCCGGGTTCTCCTCCCACTCGAACTCGTGACCGAGGGATGATCTGTCCGCCGCAGTCACGCGGGGCTCCAGCACGACGCCGTCCGCGCGTCGCACCTCGACGGGATCGCGGAGCACGAAGAACGGCAACGCAGCCTCGCTCGCGTGGATGCGGGCCCGCAGCCCCCGTGTCGCGGCTGCTCTGTCCGCAGCTCGCTCGACCAAGGGCACCAGTTCAGCAGCACGCGACACCGGCAGGCAGACCACGTTGAGCGTGTTGCAGACCTTCCGGTCGAGCGAGTGCTCCACGACGGACGAGAGCCGGGCAGCGTCCGCAGACTCGCCCACGACCATCCATGCACCCCCGGTCCCGTGGAGGCTGACGGGATTCCCCGCCTGGCGCGCTATGGACCCGAGTTCGGTGACCGCAGGACCCGAACCCCGGGCGACTGCGAGAGCGAGACGGGGGTCTGCGAACAGCGCCCATCCGGCCGCGTGCTCCGCAGAGTCGAGCAGCCGCACCGAACGTGCCGGCAGGCCCGCAGCAGCGAGAGCCGGTTCCACGACGTTGGCCATCAGCGCACGGGCCGTTCCGAGTGCATCGCTGCCGATGCGGAAGACGACAGTGTTACCGCCTCTCAGCACGCCGGTCGCGTCGGCGAACACGTTCGGACGTCCCTCGAACACAAAGCCGATCACCCCGAGGGGTGCGCGGTGCTCGGTGACGCTCCAGCCTTCGTGGGACACGGACGACATGGCCGTGCTGCCGTCGGGGATGTCCCTCCACATGGCGAGCGCCTCGATCATGCCCGCTCTCATCGAATCAGAGAGCCGCAGACGCGTGGTGCTCCTGCCCCGCGATCGCGCCGAATCAACATCGGCCTCGTTCGCCTCACGCACCACGGCGAAGACCTGCGGGTCGGCGAGGAGGTCGCCAGCCCGGCGGTAGAAGTCCGTCACGGAGTCGTGACTGACGGATGACATGCCGGCAAACGCCTCGACTGCGCCCGACATGGCGTCATCAACCATCGCCGAGACACCGGAGGGGATCCTGCGCAGGACAGACCCGGCAGCCACACCGAGGACCCTGTCCCCCGGCAGCAGCGATGACGCAAACTCGGCATCGACCGTGAGAAGGGTCGTCCCCACGAGTACCCGGTCACCCGCCCGCAATGACTCATCCCGTCCCATGGCCCTATTGTGCTACGGATGAGCGACTCTCCCCAGGACAGGCTGTACTTCCGTCAGCTCCTCTCAGGCCAGGACTACGCCGTCTCGGACCCGATCGCGCGCCAGATGGTCAACTTCGTGTATGCGATCGGCGACCGGCTCACGGGCGAGGCGGTGCTGATCGACCCCGCCTACGCCGTCGGTGACCTCGTGGACGTCGTGGAGGCGGACGGGCTCAGCGTCACGGGTGTCCTTGCGACCCATTACCACGCCGATCACGTCGGCGGGTCGATGATGGGCCACACGATCGAGGGGGTCGCCGCCCTTCTCGAGCGCTCCTCCGTCCCCGTGCACGTCAACAAGAACGAGGTGCCGTGGGTGGTGCGCACCACGGGCCTCAGTGAGGCTGATCTTGTTGCCCACGAGTCCGGAGACATCGTCCGGGTCGGCGGGATCGACATCACGCTCGTGCACACACCAGGTCACACCCCGGGAAGCCAGTGCTTCCTCGCGCTCGGTTGTCTCATGTCCGGCGACACCCTCTTCCTGGAGGGCTGCGGGCGCACGGACCTGCCCGGCAGCGACCCGTCACTGATGTACGAGAGTCTCAGCATGCTGGCTGGCCTCCCCGACGACACGGTCGTGCTGCCCGGGCACAGGTACTCAGAGGCCCCCGCAGCGGCGATGGGCGAGATCCGTGAGACGAACTACGTCTTCAGGCCCCGTTCCCGCGAGCAGTGGATGATGATGTTCGGTCACTGACGCATCTCACGGAGCCTCATTGAGTCGCCGCCGCCAGGATTGCCGCGACACCGGACAGGTACAGCAACACCAGGACAAGGACGCGGAAGCGGTCCGCATCCACGTGGCGCGCGAGCCGGGACCCTGCGTACTGGGCGAGCACCACCACCGGCACGGACACGGCAGCTGCGACGGCAGGCCCGGCCTGCACTTTCCCCGACGCGCCGAACAGCGCAAGAGAAACCACGTTCGAGTATGCAAACGTGCGAGAGATCGTGCCCCGGAAACGCGCAGGCTCGTAACCACGAGCCTGCAGGAGGAACACGAGAGGCGGGCCGTTCGTGGACACGGAAGTGTTCAACACCCCGCTCACCGCGCCGAGCAGGAATTCGTGACGGCGGGACGCATGAGGAAGGGCGAGGCCCCTGCCGAGCAGGAACGCCGCGAGTATCACGACCACGCCGACCGTTGCCCGCAGGACCGAGTCACTGACGAGGACGAACACAGCAAGACCGAACGGCATACCGAGGCATGCTCCGATGAAGAGCCTGTTGGCGACCCCGACGTCTGCATGCCCCCGCTCCGACCAGGCCTGGAACGAGGTCGTGCCGACAGCGAGAAGAGTGGCGATGATGACGGCGTCGCGGGGCGTGATGAACAGGGACATCACCGGCACCACGATGAGACCGAACCCGAAGCCCGACACACGCTGGACGGCGGCTGCCACTGCCACCACCACGATCACACCGAGAATCTGGGCGGGCGACATCAACGTGCCAGGGAGTCGACGGCCGCGGCGAACACCTCGGTGTGCCGGTCGACGTCGCTCATCGAGTGGAAGGGCGAGAACAGGGCCATGTTGTGGAAGGGCGTGAGCAGGATGCCGCGGTTGAGTGCGAAGAGATGCATGTACGCATCCAGTTCGGCGTCTCCGGCGACAGCAGCCTCGGCGCCGTTGCGGGGAGGTGGACAGAACCAGTATTCGGCACGGCACCCGAGCCGCTGGACGTGCCAGTCGAGTCCGCGTGTCGAGTACCCCGTTCGCACACCCTCGGTCCACGCCTCGGCCAGCGGGTCCATCACCGCGAAGTCCTCGGACCTCAGGCTGGTGGAGAGGGTCGCCCTGATGGCCGCCAGGGCGAGCGCGTTCCCCGTGAGTGTGCCACCGACGCCCGACACGTCGACAGAGTGGCCCGTCATGAGAGTCTCGAGTTGCCGGGCAATCTGCGCCGTCATCCCGTAGACGGCCGCAGGCATGCCGCCGGCGATCGGCTTGCCGATGACGAAGAAGTCCGGCTCCAGGGACCATTCACGGGTGCACCCACCCGGCCCGGCACAGATGGTGTGCGTCTCGTCGATAATGAGGAGGACGCCGTGCCTGCGCGTGACAGCACGGACCTCCTCCATGTAGCCGTCCTCAGGGAGGACGATTCCGATGTTCGTCAGGGCGGGCTCCATCAAGAGGCACGCCACGTCCCCGTTCGAGAGGGCCTCGTCAAGGGCTTCGATGTCATTGAACGGGACCACCCTCGTGGTGAGCGCAGGATCGAAAGCCGGACCGAGAGCACCGGGTCTGCTGACGACGTTCCCGTCCGCGCCGAGCACCGCGAGCGTCTCGTCGACGGTCCCGTGGTAGCACCAATCGATGACGGCAACCTTCGGACGGCCGGTCAGGGCACGGGCGAAACGGAGGACGAACCTGTTCGCATCAGTCGCAGTCATCGCAAACTGCCATTTCGCCAGCCCGAACCTCCGGAACAATTCCGCGGCGACCCAGATCGAGTCATCGTTCGGCAGCATCGTCGTGATGCCCCTCGATGCCCTGTGGTGCAGGGCATCGGCAACCTGGGCAAGGCCGTGACCCGTC
>SXYT01000113.1 GCA_005788205.1 Actinomycetota bacterium
CGTGAAGTTCAAGAAGCTCGTCGGTGGCGGCTCCATGAGCATCGTCAACCAGACGATCCCGCGCGCGCTGCGCCGACTCGGGTACAACCCGCAGCAGGTGGACGACATCACCCGTTACATCGACGAGAACAAGTCGATCCTCGGCGCGCCGCACCTCGAGTCGAACCACATCGCCGTGTTCGCGTGCTCCATGGGTGACAACACCATCCACTACGAGGGCCACGTCCGCATGATGGGGGCCGTCCAGCCGTTCATCTCGGGCGCCATCTCCAAGACGGTGAACATGCCCGAGGAGGCGACCATCGAGGACGTCGAGGCGCTGCACCTGCTGTCCTGGGAGCTCGGCATCAAGGCTGTCGCCATCTACCGCGACAACTGCAAGGTCGGCCAGCCGCTCAGCACGGTGAAGAAGGACGACGACAAGGCCGATGACGCCGCGTCTGCTCCTGCCGTCGCCGGTGCCGCCCAGGTCGTGGAGCGCATCGTCGAGAAGATCGTGACCCAGCCGGTCCGCCAGAAGCTGCCGCGCTCCCGCAGGGGCCGCACCTTCGAGTTCCGGGTGGCCGACTGCAAGGGCTTCGCGAACATCGGCGAGTACGAGGACGGCCGCCCCGGCGAGCTGTTCCTGACGGTGTCGAAGCAGGGCTCCACCCTCTCGGGGATCATGGACGCCTTCGCCAAGTCGATCTCGTACGGCCTGCAATACGGCGTGCCGCTGCGCGCCTTCGTGGAGGCCTTCACGAACATGCGCTTCGAGCCCGCCGGCATGACCGATGACCCGGACATCCGCATCGCGAACTCGATCATGGACTACCTCTTCCGCCGACTGGCGCTCGAGTACATGTCCTACGACGAGCGTGCCGAGCTCGGCATCTTCAGCCGCGACGAGCGCATCCAGCCGACGCTGCCCGGCGTCGAGGAGTCGGTCGTCGAGACATCGAACGGGACCGACATCCAGACGGACCCGAAGACCATCCCCGGTGCGGACGATCTGGCCCAGTCGATCGAGCTCGGCACCGCGCCGACGGCACCGGTCAGCGACCACTCGGCACCGCACGGCGTGGTGCGCCACAGCGACGCACCGATGTGCATGATGTGCGGTGTGCAGATGCAGCGCGCGGGTTCCTGCCACGCGTGCCCCAGCTGCGGCTCCACCAGCGGCTGCAGCTGACACCGCGGAACCACACAGACAGATGGAACGGCCCGGGGGAGACCCCGGGCCGTTCCGCATCCCGGGTCGGGTGCCTCGCGGGGCCATGCCTTAGTGTCGGAGTGCCCGGAGTGCCGGGCAGGAGGCGCAAGTGGTGACACGCAGTTTCGACAGCTCGGACCGCAACGTGGTCTCCGCACCGAACGGTGCCCGCGTGCACCGGGACCACCTGGCCCAGAACGAGATCATCCGCCGCGAGTTCTACGAGGTCCGCCCCGGCGCATGGTGCCTCGTCGGCAACGGCCTGTCCAACCAGACCTTCATCGACGCACCCGAGGGCATCATCGCGTTCGACACCGGTGAGTCCGTCCAGGAGATGGCGCTCGCGCTCACGGAGCTTCGCCGCCGCACGGACAGGCCCATCGCGGCCGTCGTGTACACCCACTTCCACTACGTCGAGGGCACCCAGGCCGTGCTGGATGAGGGCAACTGCGCCCGCCCGCTGCCCATCCACGGGCACCGCCGCATCGCGCCGAACAAGGCCCGCATATCAGGCGAGATCGCCCCGGCGTACGGGCGAGGTCTGGTGGAGCAGTTCGCGATCGTGATGCCCGCCGAGGGCCCTGACGGGCTCGTGAACGTGGGTCTCGGGTTCTCCTACCGCAACCCCGCGCATGCCCCTGCGACCCCGGGGTACCTGCCCGTGACCCGTGAGCTCCCGGACGAGGGTGAGATCACGATCGCGGGTGCGCGCGTGCTCGTGCGCCACTCGCCGAGCGACAGCGATGACTCCGTGAACTTCTTCTTCCCGGACACGGGGGTGTGCGTGCACAACACGGTGTGGCCGTTGCTGTTCAACGTGTACGCGATCCGCGGCGAGGAGTACCGCGACCCGCGGGTGCTGATCCCCGGAATCGAGAACATCATCGGATGGGCGCCGGAGCACCTGATCGCCACGCACGGGCCGCCGCTGTCGGGGGCGCAGGACATCAGGGCCAAGTCGGAGCGTTATCGCGACTCCATCCAGTTCATGTGGGACCAGACGGTGCGCGCCGTCAACAAGGGCTGGACGATGGACGAGATCGCTTCCCGAGTGACCCTGCCGGCGCTCTACGACCAGGACTACCTGACTAGCGAGAGGTACGGAGTGACCGAGCACCACCTGCGCCAGATCTACACCGGCCTGCGCGGGTGGTTCGACGGTGAGGAGTCGAAGTTGTTCCCGCTGGAGCCCGACGAGCGCTTCGCCCGGTTGATCACGGGGTTCGGCGGCCGGGAGGAGGTCGCACGGCAGGCATCCGCCGCCCTGGACGGGGACGAGATCAGGTGGGGGGTGGAGCTCGCCACCTGGCTCGCACGCTCGCCGGGGGCCTCGCAGGCGGACCGTGACCTCCTTGCCCGCGGACTGCGGCTCGTCGCGGAGCGCACGCCGGCGGCGAACATCCGCAACTGGGCGGTCACCCGCGCCAGGCACCTGGACGGCCAGACCCCGATGGACAGGTTCATGACGCACTCGTTCGGGGCGAAATCAATCGCGCACGCCGCATCCACTGACCTCGTGCACACCCTGCGCGTGCTGCTCGACCCTGCGCGTGCCGGGGGAGTGAGCGCGCACCTGTGCATCACGGTGGACGGCGAGGCGGCCGGGCTGAGGGTGCGCAACTGTGTCGCAGTGCCGACAGACGGCAAGGGTGCAACGGCCACGGCATCGATGACCCGGGCGACGTTCGTGTCCGTGCTGTCGGGGAAGACGAAGTGGTCGGAGGCCGACATCGAGGTCGCCGGTGATGCCTCCGTCGTCGATGCAGTCCGCCGTTGCATGGACCACCCGTGCCTGTCAGCGTGAGGAACCGATGACGGGCGCACCGCAGCAGACGGTCCCCACGGGGCCCGCGATTCCTTTCGCCACGGTGCCGTTCGCGGGTGTCACCGGCCGGCTGGTCGGCGAGTCGGAGCCCTCGCGCCCCGAGGTGGCTCTGCCGGCGACTGATGCACCGAACATCGTCCTCGTGCTGCTCGACGACGTGGGCTTCGGCACCTGCAGCACGTTCGGCGGCCCCGTGCCGACCCCCGCCCTTGACCGCGTGGCGGCGAACGGGCTTCGCTTCAACCAGTTCCACACCACCGCACTGTGCTCGCCCACGCGCGCCGCGATGCTGACGGGGCGCAATCACCACGCCGTGCACATGGGGAACATCCCCGAGGGGGCGAGCGGGTTCCCCGGCTACGACTGCATCATCCCGAAGGAGGCAGCAACGGTCGCCGAGATCCTGCGCCAGTACGGCTACTCCACCGGTGCGTTCGGCAAGTGGCACGTGACCCCGGCGCACGAGCAGACCCTGACCGGCCCGTTCGACAGGTGGCCGACGGGACTCGGCTTCGAGCGTTTCTACGGGATCCTCAGCGCGGAGGCGAGCCAGTTCGAGCCGCCGATGTTCGACCAGACGACGCCCGTGATGCCCTACGAGGGCCGCGACGATTACCACATGAGCGAGGACATCACGGAGAAGGCGATCGCGTGGATGCGCCTGCAGCGCGCGTCGAACCCGCACCGCCCGTTCTTCACGTACCTCGCCACCGGCGCCATGCACTGCCCGCACCATGTGTGGCCGGAGTACATCGAGCGCTTCAAGGGCCGGTTCGACGGCGGGTGGGACGAACTTCGCGACGGGGTCTTCCGCCGGCAGCTGGAGCTCGGTGTCATCCCCGGGGGCACGGTGCTCACCCCGCGCCCGCCGGAGATCCCATCGTGGGAGGAGTACCCGGACAGGTACAAGCCGGTGGCGGCGCGGCTGATGGAGGTGTTCGCCGGCTTCATGGCCCACACCGACGAGCAGGTCGGCAAGTTGCTGGACGCGGTCGAGGAGATGGGCGAGGCGGACAACACTCTCTTCATCTACGTCACGGGAGACAACGGCGCGTCCGCCGAGGGGACGGTGAACGGCGCGTGGAGCGCGCCGTCGTTCCAGAACGGCCTGCCGGAGGAACCGGAGTGGCTGCTCGAGCACATGGACGACTTCGGGTCCGCGCGCTGCGAGAACCACTACAACCTGGCGTGGGCCTGGGCGCTCGACTCGCCGTTCCAGTGGATGAAGCAGATTGCCTCCCACTTCGGCGGCACGCGCAATGCGATGGCGGTGCAGTGGCCGCGGCGCATCAAGGACGCGGGCGCGCTGCGCAGCAACTTCCACCACGTGACCGACATCTTCCCGACGCTGCTCGACGCGGCTGGGATCGAGGCACCGAGCCACGTGAACGGGCTCGCCCAGATGCCGGTCGACGGCGTCTCGATGGTTCCCGTCATGGAGTCCACCGCCGCGCCGGAGAACCACGTGACCCAGTACTTCGAGATGTTCGGGAACAGGGCGATCTACCACGACGGCTGGATCGCCTCCTGCTTCCACGGGCGGCTTCCGTGGAAGCGCTTCGACTCGGCGCCATTCGACGGCCCGCAGGAGAAGTGGGAGCTCTACGACATCCGCAACGACTTCTCCCAGGGCAGGGACCTCGCGGCGGCGCACCCCGAGAAGCTCGCTTCGTTGCTGGAGCTGTTCGACACGGAGGCGCGGCGCAACAACGTGTACCCGTTGAAGGAGCCGGGCCAGACGTTCGGCGCCAGGTACGCAGTGCACGACTCCCTGCGCGGGTTGACCAAGATGACCTACACCGACGTCCACCAACGCATGCCGGAGCGCTCCGTTGTCAACCTGAAGAACTGCTCTTTCCGCATCACTGCCGAGATCGCGGTTCCCGAGCGCGGGTGCGAGGGCGTGATCGTGGCCCAGGGCGGGAACATGGCTGGCTGGTCGCTGTATGTGGGGCCGGACGGCAGGCCCCGGTACCACTACAACTGGCTGGGCCACGAGCACTACGTTGCCGTGTCGCGCGCGGTGCTCACGCCGGGCCGCAGGACCGTCGTGATCGACCATGCCTACGATGGCGGCATGGGCGGGGGAGGCGACTCCGTGATGCGTATCGACGGCGAGCCTGTCGGGCACGTGCGCGTGGAGAGGTCCGTGCCCGTCATCTTCTCGATCAGCGGCGAGACGTTCGACGTGGGACTGGACAGCGGTGCAGCGGTGGGTGACTACCCGCACGTGTACAGGTTCACGGGACGAATCAACGCAGTGACGCTGGAGCGCCTGAGCGAGCCGCCGGCGGATGTGCGCGCCCTCATCGAGGATGCCGAGTTCCGCGCGAGCCTGGCAGTGCAGTGATGGGCGACGGGCAGTCCGCCGTCGTGATGATCCCGTCGCTCGGGCGGCCCGCCACCGACTTCGACCCGGTCGTGCCGGCACTGCGCGATGCAGGGCACGTGACCGTGCAGGTGGAGCCACGTCCGTCATGGGACGGGACGCCGACGCTGCACGACATCGCCCGCGACACGGTGGAACGCCTCGAGATGCAGGGCATCACGAGGTTCAATCTCGTCGGTCACGCATTCGGCAACAGGCTCTCCCGCACGATCACCGCCGATTACCCCGGACGCGTGGCCTCGTTGACCCTGCTCGCCGCCGGTGGGCTGGTCGAACCCGACCCGTCGCTGTGGGTGTCGCTCGGCCACTGCTTCGACCCCTCCCTCCCGCAGGAGGAGCACCTGCACCACGTGCGCACCGCTTTCTTCGCCCCGGGCAACGACCCGTCGGTCTGGCGGGAGGGATGGATGCCTGATGTGTTCAGGTACCAACGGTCCGCGGTGCAGTCCACCCCCCGCGACGACTGGTGGGGCGCCTCCGTGGAGCGGGTGCTCGTGGTGCAGGC
>SXYT01000002.1 GCA_005788205.1 Actinomycetota bacterium
CCTGGGTGTTGTTCGCCACCTTGTAGTGCTTGGACGGGCGGCCTGCACCGGAGCCGTGCACGCGCTCCACGCTGACCTCCAGGTACCCGCCCGCAGCGAGTTTGTCGAGGTGGTGACGCGCGACGTTCGCGTGCAGGGCGAACTTCTCCGCCACCTGGCTGGCGGTGACGCCGTGGTCGCGCTCGCGGGCGAAGAGGTAGATGGCCCGGCGGGTGGGGTCGCCGAAGGCCGATGTGATCGCTGACACCGTCGCGGTGAAGGCTTTCGGGGTCATCACGGGCGTCGGCTGTCCGTGTGACACATCGGCGCCGGTACGCCGCACCCGCGGCGTGTTCGCTTCGGCCATGTCGGTATTCTAACTACCGCCGTAGTGCAAATTCCCCCGATACCCCCACGGAGACACCATGTCCGCCACCATCGAGCAGATCATCGAGGCGCTTCGCCCCGTCGAGGACCCCGAGCTGCACCGTTCCATCGTCGACCTGGGGATGGTGCGCGATGTCAACGTCTCCGCCAACGGCGTCTCTCTCACCGTCGTGCTCACCGTTCCGGGCTGCCCGTTGCGCAACGAGATCCAGAACCGTGTCACCACCGCGGTCGCCCCGCTCGCCCCCGGCGGCAATGTCACCATCGACTTCGGCGTGATGACGGACGCAGAGCGCCAGAACGTGCGCATCATGCTGAACGGCGACCCGTCGTCGACGGCAGGCTCCGCGCAGGCGCACGGCCATGCAGAGGGTCGCGCGATCCCGTTCGCCGCCAAGGACTCGAAGACCAGGCCGCTCCTCATCTCGTCCGGCAAGGGCGGCGTGGGCAAGAGCAGCGTCACCACCAACCTCGCCGTCGCGCTCGCGGCAAAGGGGCACAAGGTGGGCATCGTGGATGCCGACATCTACGGCTTCTCCATCCCGCGCATGCTCGGCGCGGAACGTGACCCGGTGGTCATCGACAACATGCTGCTGCCCCCGGAGGCGCACGGCGTGCGCTGCATCTCGATCGGCTACTTCGTGCCGGACGGCGAGGCCGTCATCTGGCGCGGCCCGATGTTGCACAAGGCGCTCGAGCAGTTCCTCACCGACGTGTTCTGGGACGAGCCCGACTACCTGCTGATCGACATGCCGCCCGGCACGGGGGACATCGCGCTGTCGCTCAGTCAGTACCTGCCGAAGGCCGAGGTCATCGTGGTGACCACGCCGCAGCCGGCGGCACAGAAGGTGGCTCGTCTCTCCGCCGCCATGGCGAAGAAGGTGAACCTGCCGGTTCGCGGCGTCATCGAGAACATGTCGTGGTTCACCGGTGACGACGGCAAGCGCTACGAGCTGTTCGGCTCGGGCGGGGGCCAGGAGCTCGCCGAGGAACTCGGCGTGCCGCTGCTCGCGCAGATCCCCCTCGTGCCCGAACTGCGCGAGGGCGGCGACGACGGGCACCCGATCGCTGCGGTGGCACCGACGTCGGAAGCCGGCGCCGTGTTCCACGCCCTCGCCACGAAGGTCGAGGAGATGCGGCCGAAGAGGATCTTCAGCAAGGGCCTGAAGGTTCTCTGACCCTGTACCGTGTGAGGTGCCGTGCAGACGGCACCGGCACCGCGACGCGCGCCCCGGCACACGAGAAAGACACCGACACAGTGGACATTCGCATCGGCATCAACCAGTCAGCCCGTGAGCTCACCGTCGAGGTGGACGAGTCCGTGACGTCCCGTGACGCACTGAAGACGGCCGTTGACGACGCGCTCGCCGGCAAGACCACTACTCTGTGGCTGACCGACAAGAAGGGCCGTGACGTCGCCGTGCCGACCGCCCGCATCTCTTTCGTCGAGATCGGCACCGCGGACTCCGGGCCGCGCATCGGCTTCGGCGGCTGACCTGACCCCACTCACGCAGCGCCGCCTCCTCTTCGTCACCGGCAAGGGGGGCACCGGCAAGTCCACCGTGGCCTGCGCGTTGGCACTGCGGGCGGCCCGCGAGGGCAGGCGCACGCTCCTCGTGGAGATGGACGCGAAGGGTTCCGCGGCTGCCTCCCTCGGCATCCCGCCTGCGGGGTACGAACCCGTCGTCGCGGCGGAGAACCTGTGGGTCATGTCGATGGACACCGAGAACTCGCTGCGCGAGTACCTGCGGATCCACCTGCGCATCCCGTTCGTGACGCGGCTCGGCCCGCTGGCGTCCACCTTCGACTTCGTCGCCGATGCTGCACCCGGGGTCCGCGAGGTGCTGGCGGTCGGGAAGGTGTGCTGGGAGGTGCGTGAGGGCAACTACGACCTCGTCGTCGTGGACGCGGAGGCATCCGGGCACATCGTTGCGCAGATCTCCTCGCCGCGCACGATCAAGTCGCTCGTGCCGCGCGGCCCGCTGCGCGACCAGACGACGTGGATGCTCGACATCCTCGACGATCCTGCGCGCACCGGTGTCGTGGTGGTCACCACCGCCGAGGAACTGCCGGTCACCGAGACAGGGGCGCTCGTCGTGCGGCTGCGTGCCGAGACCCGCACCGATGTCGCCTGCATCGTGGTGAACGGCCTCGAGCCGGGCGTGGGTGCAGATGCGGCCGCACTCGCCGCCGACCCGTGGTTCTCGGGGCTGTGCCCCGAGCATGCCCGGTCGGCAACAGCCGCCGCGGCCCGTGCCGCCACGCAGGAAGCGTGCGTCCCGGAACTCGTGACGGCGGCGCCCGGTGTGCCGCTGGTGCGCGTGCCGGTGCATGACGCAACGGGGCGGGGTCTCGCCGAACTGGTGGGCGGAGACCTGCCGTGAGTCCGCGCATCACGGTCGTCTGCGGCAGCGGCGGGGTCGGCAAGACAACCACGTCGGCCGCGATCGGCCTGGCCGCGGCGCGCGCAGGGGAGCGCGTGCTCGTGGTCACCGTGGATCCTGCACGGCGTCTTGCCCAGGCTCTCGGTGCCGGCGAGATCGGCCACGAGCCGGTGAGCATCGAATGCGACGGCCCCGGCACACTGCAGGTCTCGATGCTCGACACGAAGGCAGGCTGGGACTCGTTGATCCGCCGGCATGCACGGGACGCGGCGACCGCGGAGCGTATTCTGCGCAACCCGCTGTACGACAACATCACCTCACGTTTCGTCGACAGCCATGACTACATCGCGATGGAGCAGGTGAACGAGCTCTCGGGGCGCGGGGATCTCGACCTCGTGGTGATCGACACCCCCCCGTCGCGGAATGCTCTCGACCTGCTCGATGCCCCCAGGCGCATGCGTGAGTTCTTCGGCGGGCGCCTCTTGCAGTGGCTGACGCTCCCGTACAGGTCCCGCGTGCTCTCGCTTGCCTCGCGCCCGTTCCTGCAGATCGCTGATCGGCTCCTCGGCGCCAAGTTCCTGGGTGACATCGTCGAGTTCTTCACGTTGCTCCAGTCGATGGAGGCCGGTTTCGTGCGGCGCGCCCGCGATGTGGAGGCGCTCCTCACTTCCGAGCGCGTGCAGTTCACGGTGGTCACGACGGCTGAGCCGGCCGCGTCCACGGAGGCCCTCCACCTGGTGTCGGAACTGCGCGCCCGCCGGTACGACGTGGAACGCATCGTGGTGAACCGGGTGGAACCGACCCCGGGCAGTCCCGCAGAGTCCCTCCCGGGAGCCCCCGAGGTCGCATCGCGGGCACAGATGACGCACGAGGCCCCGGCACTGTCCGCACTCGCGGACATCCGACATGCCCACGGGCGAAGAACAGCCACTGCCGCACGCCATGCCGCCCGGGTCTCGGCCCTCGCGGCCGCGGGAGCACGGGTCACGGTGGTCAACGAATCCCGTGCGGATGTCGGTGCGGGTGCGCTCGAGGAGATAGCCACGGTCGTCTCCCGGGGATAGGGCAGACTTGCCCGGGAGGAACCCACATGGCAACAGTCGGCGAGCTCGCGCGCCAGCACACCGAACTCTCGAAGGAACAGATCGCCCACATCGTGAACCTGGTGGGCGAGTGGGGGATGCTCGCCGACCTGTGCTTTGCCGACCTCATGCTCCACGTGCCGACGACCGACGGTGACTGGGCGGTGATTGCCCAGGTCCGTGCCGCAACGGGCCAGACCCTGCACATCACGGACTTCGTCGGCACCAGGTATGCCGAGCCTGACCGGCCGCTCATCGCACAGGCCCACCGCACCGGCACGATCATCGAGGGCGAGATAAAGGTGGACGGGATCATCGACGACTGCCTGATGATGGCGATTCCGGTGAAGCTCGAGGACACAGTGATCGCCGTGCTGACGAGGGAGTGGTCGCGGCGCAGCGGCCGCCAGCCGGGTGAGCTTGAGCGCACCTACCTGGAGATTTTTGACCGCTTCAGCCAGATGGTGGCGGCCGGCGGGTTCCCCTTCCAGGGCCGCGTGGCCGACAGCAGCGTGGCACCGCGCGTCGGCGACGGCGCGATCATGCTGGATGAGGGCGCGCGGATCCGATACGCGTCACCGAACGCCACCTCGGCGCTGCACCGCGTCGGCATCAAGGCGACCCTCGTGGGCCAGACACTCGCGGAGCTCGGCGTCATCGACAGTTCGGTGCGCCAGGCGTTCGAGCGGTGCGAGCCCATCGTGGAGGAGTTCGAGCAGACCTCCGAGGTCACGCTCCTCACGCGCTGCATCCCGATCGTCGAGCACACGGCCGACGGGCCGCGTGCCACCGGCGCTGTCATGCTCCTGCGCGACGTCAGCGAGCTGCGCCGTCGTGACCGCATGATCCTGTCGAAGGACGCCACCATCCGCGAGATCCACCACCGCGTGAAGAACAACCTGCAGACGATCTCGTCGCTGCTGCGCCTCCAGGGGCGCCGTCTCGAGTCCGCCGAGGCCAAGGCGGCGGTTGCCGAGTCGGTCAGGCGCATCCGCACCATCGCGCTCGTCCACGAGACGCTGTCGCGCGAGCCGGGCGATGATGTCGCGTTCATCGAGATCGTGCGCCCGCTCCTGCGGCTGGTGGAGGAGGGCCTGCAGTCCCCCGACCGCCCGATGCGCTTCACCGTGATCGGCGACGGGGGGCGCCTTCCCGCGACCGTCGCGACGCCGCTGTCGGTGGTGCTCACGGAGTTGCTGCAGAACGCGATCGACCACGGATTCCCGGTGGGCGGGGGCGGGGGCAACGTGGTGGTGTCGCTCGAGCACGACGACGAGTGGCTGTCCATCACCGTCGTGGACGACGGCAGGGGCATCGACCCCGCGTTCGACCTGGGTGCCCAGACCGGCCTCGGGCTCTCGATCGTGCGCACGCTCGTCACCACGGAACTGGCCGGCTCGATCGACATGCGCCAGGCCACGGCAGAGGAACTGGCGATGGTCTCGCTCGCACCTGCAGAGGGAAACTCAGGCACGGTGATCGAGCTGCGGGTGCCCCTCGTCGGTGACTGACCCCGGGACTTCCCCGGTGGGTGCGATCAGGGGTTGACGGTGGCGGTGCGCTGCTCGCGCGAGCGGGCCACGCTCTGACGGCGAAGGTTGCGGCGCTCGTCCTCGGAGAGGCCGCCCCAGATGCCCGTGTCCTGATTCGTCTCGATGGCGAAGTCGAGGCACTCGAGCTTCACGGGGCACTCGCAGCACACGCCCTTTGCCTTTGCGATCTGCAGGAGCGCCTGGCCTGTGGTGCCGACGGGGAAGAAAAGCTCGGGGTCTGTGTCGCGACAGATGGCGTTCACCCGCCACGAGTAGTCGGCGTTTCCGAGAGCCAGCGATGACGCGAGGATTGACACGTCTAGTTTCCTTCAAGTTCACTCGGGCGCGGTGACCGCGCGGTGTGCGGGGGTTCGGCGGGTCACCCCGCCGGATGGAACGCTACGAGCGAACTCCACGGCTGACAATGGGGAACGCAAAGTTCCAGCCATGTATTTTGTTTTTCCACAACCGGGCTCTCGGACCGGTGGAAAAGGCGGGACGTCATGAACGCAAGACCCCAGATCATCGCCCACCGGGGCGCCTCACGGGCAGAAAAAGAGAACACTCTGTCCGCTTTCAGGCGCGCAGCCGATATGCAAGCCGATGCCGTGGAACTGGACGTCCGGCGCACCAGGGACGGCGTCATGGCGGTCCACCACGACGATCACCTGGTCGACGGACGCAAGCTGGTGGATCTGCTTGCCGGTGAGCTCCCCGCCCACGTCCCGCAGCTCTCCGAGGCACTCGATGCGTGTGCCGGCATGTGGGTGAACATCGAGATCAAGAACTGGCCCGAGGATGCCGACTTCGACGAGACCGACCGGCTGGCGGCATCGGTGGCCCGCTTGCTGGACGAGCGGGGGGACGATCACAGGTGGGTGATCTCGGCCTTCCACCGCCCGACCGCGGACGCGATGCGCACGCTCGCCCCCACTGTGCGCACTGCCTGGCTGACTGTCGGCGTGCGCGACGAGGACATCGACCGTGCAGCCCGCGACCTCGCGCGCAGCGGGCACATCGCCCTCCACCCGTGGGACCGCCAGTTGACGCAGCGGTGCGTGGAGGCCTGCCACGAGCACGGCCTGCAGGTGAACGTCTGGACGGTGGACGACCCCGAGCGGATGAAGGTGCTCGCGGAGTGGGGCGTGGACGGGATCGTCACCAACGTCCCCGACATCGCGCTCGCGGCACTGGGCGGGCCCTGACCCCGCAACGGGGGAACGGACCCACGGCCCCGCCGGTCAGGTGCGCACGAGGCGCAGGCAGTCCGGCACGTGCTCGAACTCGAGCCTCTGTGTCTCGCCCAGGTAGTCGCCGTCCAGTTGGTACGGGAACGACCGCGGGTTGGAGACCGTGAGCGTCGTGACGTCGCGGCGCACGTCCAGCCACGGTGCGGGCGGCACGCCTCCGCCTCGCAGCGCGGACCCGAGCGAGCGCAGGATGTGGAGAGCGTTCATCGAACGGAAGGTGACCACGGAGAGGCTGCCACCCAGGTCCGTGCCGGGCACGAGGTCGAGCGGGCGGTTGCCGAGGAACGTGTACGGGTTCGTGTTCATCACGATCGTGAAGTACGCGTCATCGACACGCCCGGCGGACGTGTCCTCTTCCTCCCCGCCGAATCCGACGGAGAAATGCGGGCGGTCCCGCTCGTAGTCGAGCGCCCACGTGCGCAGCGATGCGAGAACGAAGAGGGGATGGCCCGCGTAGCGCTTCAGTGCGGCGCGCTCCTCCACGCGGCGCACCACCGCCGCGTCGTAGCCGATGCCGGTGTGGAAGGTGAAGTAGCGCCCGTTGCACCGTCCGAGCCCGATGGGCGAGATGGAACCCCGCCCCATGGCCTCGATGAGGATGTCGACAGACTCGAGCGCGTCGTTCGGCATCCCCAGGGTCCTTGCGAAGACGTTGGTGGACCCGCCGGGCAGCACCGCGACGGCGGTGTCGGTGCCGGCGACCCCTGTGGCGACCTCGTTCAGGGTGCCGTCGCCGCCGAACGCCACCACCACTTCGATGCCGCGACGGGCGGCATCCTCGGCGAAACGGGTGGCGTGCCCGCGCCGGTTGGTCTCGACCACCTGGACGTCGTGGTGGCGGGCCAGCTTCTGGTGCACCACAACGGTGTTCCGGGCAGTCACCGAGGAGGCGAAAGAGTTGACGATGAGCAACAAACGCAAGGCTCCCCAAGGTAGCAAGCCGCTTCGGGATGGGGCAGGACAAGAGTCACGCCCAAACCCCCCGTCGGGTTGGGAACTTGTTGTGGTCGGGGGCAATAATGTCCCCTTATGAACGTGATCGTGTGCGTGAAGCAGATCCCCGATCCGGCGGTGCCTGGCGCACTCGACGGGTCAACCAACACCCTCAAGCGAGACGGAAAGCTCATCCTTGATGACTCCGACGCGTACGGCGTCGAGATGGCGCTGCAGCTGGTCGACAAGGCGGGCGGCGGCGAGGTCAGCCTCGTCTCGATGGCGCCGAACAGCGAGACGTCCGGCCTGCGCACCGCGCTCGCGATGGGCGCCGCGAAGGGTGTCCTCGTGAGCGACCCCGCACTGCAGGGCAGCGACGCTCTCACCACCGCGAAGATCCTCGCGGCCGCCGTGCAGCGTCTCGGTGGCGCGGACCTGATCATCGCGGCAACCGAGTCGAGCGACGGCTACACCGGCACCGTGCCGGAGCAGATGGCCGAGGTTCTCGGTCTCCCGTCCGTCACATTCGCGAAGAAGGTCTCCGTGGAGAACGGCGCACTGAAGGTCGACCGCCAGACAGAGTCGGGCTACGACGAGGTCACCTGCCCGCTGCCCGCGCTCATCAGCGTGACGGCCGGCGTGGTGGAGCCGCGCTACCCGAGTTTCAAGGGCATCATGGCCGCGAAGTCGAAGCCCGTCGAGGAAGTGAAGGCTTCTGACCTCGGTGTCACCCCCGTCGGTTGGGAGGGCGCAGGCCAGAAGATCGCGAGCGTCACCCAGGCCGAGGCTCGCCAGGCGGGCGAGGTCATCGAGGATGACGGCGAGACATTCGGCAAGATCGTCGAGTTCCTCGAGAACCTCAAGGTCATCTGAGCAGGGAAGAGGCAGGACAATGGCACTGAACAACATCTGGGTCTTCGCGCAAATCGCGAACGGCACCCCCACATCCTCGACGCTCGAGCTGCTCTCCAAGGCGCGCTCGCTGACGTCGAACGTCGTCGCATTCCTCGGTGCCGACGGCGGCAACGCCGCCGCCGCGCTCGGCGAATTCGGCGCGACCAAGGTCTACGCGACCGGCGACCTCGGCGGGGCCCTCCCCGGCGTGGCGGTCGCGGGCGCAATGAAGGCCGTGATCGATGCCGGCGAGACCCCGGACCTCGTCATGTTCCCGCAGAACTACGAGGGCCGCGACGTCATGGCGCGTCTCTCGGTGAAGCTGGACAAGACGGTCATCACCAACAACGTCGACATCGCCGAGAGCGGTGACGGCGTCACGGTGACCACCCCGATCTTCGGCGGCAACACCCTGGTGAACACCGCGTTCACCGGCGCGGCACCGTTCCTCGCTGCCTTCCGTCCCAAGTCATTCGCCGCTGAGTCGGCTGGCGGCCCCGCGGCCGCCGTCACCTCCGTCAGCGTGCCTGACGCAGGTGCCGCCAAGGTGACTGCTGTTCACGTGGAGGAGACCTCCGGGCCGAAACTGGACGAGGCGGACATCGTCGTCTCGGGCGGGCGCGGTCTCGGCGAGGCGTCGAACTACAGCCTCATCGAGGAACTGTCGAAGCTCCTGAAGGCTGCGCCCGGCGCGTCCCGTGCGATCGTGGACGCCGGCTGGGTGCCGTACTCGTTCCAGGTGGGCCAGACCGGCAAGGTCGTGAAGCCGAACGTGTACATCGCGGTCGGGATCTCCGGCGCCACCCAGCACATGGTGGGCATGAAGGGTTCGAAGAACATCATCGCGATCAACAAGGACAAGGAGGCGCCGATCTTCGGTGTCGCCGACCTCGGCATCGTGGGTGATGCAATGAAGGTCGTCCCGAAACTGATCGAGGCCCTGAAGGGTCGCTGACCCCGGCGTCAACACTCACGCAGCGAGCCCCGGCCGTCCGGCCGGGGCTCGTTCGTTTTCCGGGCCCGTGCGGGACTCGTCGTCAGGCGAAGTCATCTGCGGCGAGGAGACATGCGACGCCCTCGTGCGGGTCCTCGATCACGAGACGCACCGACCAGTCGGGATCCGCGGCGGTCTCGTCTGCTCCCGCGAAGACTGCGCAGCGCAGCGACGACACGACCGCGCCGAGTTCGTCCGGGGTGAACGGCCGTGCGCCGGTGATGCCGGCGAACGAGGCGAGGAACCACCACGCGTTCGACCGTCCCGTGGCGAGACCGCGGCGGCGGCCGTGCGCCCCGCCCGACGCCCCGGCCCATGCGAGCACCGACAGTGCCTCCGCAGGCGTGACAGTCGCGAAGCGGACGGCACCGTCCACGAGGGAGAGAGCCTCGGAGGTGCCGCCCTCCACCACCGCGCACTGCGCGGTGCCGTTCGACTGGGACGTCCACGGCTCCACGAGGGACCTGAACGCCGTCACGGTGTCGTCATCGTCGAGCACCACCGGTCTGTGCGGGGAACGGGGGACCGTCCCGTGCGGCCGGGGCAGCAACGGTGCCGGCGCGTCGACGCCGTCATCCCCGTAGCCGGCAGGAACATACGCAGGCTCCCAGGGCTGCGGCACGAACGGCATGTCGAGCACGGACGCCTCGTGCGCACCGATCGAGTCACCGCGCAGGGCCCGTTCGTGGGCCACCAGGCTGCGGTCATGACCACCGGGCAGGTGCGGGGAGATGTCCTCCCAGGCGTGGTGCACGGCGAGGATCTCGCTCACGGGCCCCGGCATGAACGTGCGCGCGGTGTCGTCCAGGGCCCGCACGGCAACGTGCGCCGGTGCCCACAGGGCGAGGCGGTGGTTCGCGAGCGTTGCGATCGGCCACAACTGGCGTCCGGTGTCCACCGCGGCGCGGGCCCTGTCGCGCACCCGCACGAGATGGTCCCAGTCGCGTGCCGCGCACGTGCTGTCGACGTGGCGCACGAGGTCGTCGAGGTCTGCCCGCCTGATGAGCCCGTCCAGTTCCCCGTCGTCGTGCGGGCCGTCTAGATCAGGGGCCACGGGTACTCGTACCTGCTGCCGGGCACGGGGAAGACACGGTTGTCGAGGATCCAGTCGATGCGCTCCGCCATCGCGTCGTTCTCGACGTCCGAGAGGAGATCGGTGACCCCCGAGGGAACCGCTGCCGCGAGGCGTTCGACATCCTCGAGCATCGCGCCGGGGACTGCCTCGCCGCCGAACTCCCAGATCACTGTGCGCAGTTTGAAGTCGTCACTGAAGCAGACGCCGTGGTCTATGCCCCAGACGCGGCCATCGGTGCCGAGGAGCACGTGGCCACCCTTGCGGTCGGTGTTGTTCGCGATGATGTCGAACAATGCCATCCGGCGTAGGTCGTCGTGGAGGTCCTCGCGCGTCTCGTGCAACGAGAAGTAGTGGTCCGTCTCCACGAAATCCACGAACATCTGCACGGAACCCTCGCCGAACCTGCCGTCACGGCGCACGGTCAGCGGCACCTGGTCCCAGCCGAGGGCATGCGACAGTTCGTAGGCGGCGATCTCGCGCTTGAAGAGACCCGGCGGGAAGTCCCACAGCGGACGCTCGCCCTTCAGCGGCTTGTAGACGGCACGCAGCGGGGCGTCACCGCCGGTGACCTCGACGAGAAGGGTCGCATTGCTCGAGTTCGGCATGCGGCCGATGACCTCCATCTCACCGGTGGTGAGGAGGTCGCGGAAATCCTCCGCACGCCCCATGGGTCAGTTCATCTTCGGGCAGGCATGGCCCGACGGGTCGAGCGGACCGCCGCACCAGCGGCACGGCGGCCGGCCGGAGCCGACCACCATGTCGGCGACGTCGCAGAAGGCGCGGGCCTGGTCGGGGGTGAGAAGCACCCGGACAACGCTCGTGGCGATCTCGTCGTCGTCCTCGACTTCCTCGAGGAAGTCCTCAAGGTCCTCCTCGTCGTCGATGTCGACGACGACCATCTCCTCGAGCTGCACGATCATGCGCATCGCGGCCCTGTCCATCCCGAGGCCGATGGTGCCGAGCACGAAGTCCTGCTCCACGGGGCTCTCGAGCATCGCGATGCCCGGCTCGACCGCGCGCGCGGGCTCCGGCATGTCGTTCAGCATGCCCCGCAGGTAGTTGGCCATCTCCGCCACCTGCTGCTTCTCGCACTTCACGCTGATGGTGCGGCCCTCGGCCCGGACCTGCAGGTAGAACGTGCGCTCGCCGGGCCGGCCGATGGCGCCGGTGGCGAACGCATCGGCGTTCTCGAACTCGAAGTAGAACGTCATCTCAGCTCGGCCTCAGGTCGGCGAGCGAGGAGCCGGTCGAGTTCACGGTGAGAACGACAGGTCCGTGCCCGGAGTACGCGACCGCGCTCACCGAGCACGTGCCGATCACGATCCTCTGGAAGAGGTCCAGGTGGGTGCCCATCGCGTGGGCGACGGCGGCCTTGATGGGGTCGGCGTGGGACACGCACACCACGACCCCGCCCGGATGACGGGCCCTGATGTCGTCGAGGGCCGTGACCATGCGGGTCTGCATCTCGGTGAAGGATTCGCCGTTCGGGAACCGGAACGTGCTGGGGGAGCGCTGCACGGTGGCCCATTCTGGCTTCTTCATGAGGTCCGCGAGCTTCGCCCCCGTCCAGTCGCCGAAGTCGCACTCGAGGAGGCCCTTGTGGGCGGTGACTCTCTGCTTCAGTGCCTTCCCGATCGGTGCGGCAGTCTCGCGCGTCCGCTCGAGCGGGGAGGCATACACCGCATCGACGCGCGGCAGTTCGGCGATCCGGGCGGCGACGCGTTCGGCCTGTTCGCGCCCTGCATCGGCAAGGTGGAGGCCGGGTGCGCGCCCGGGCAGCAGCTTGCCCGTGGTCGGTGTCTGTCCGTGGCGCACCAGCAGGAGCAGTGTCGCCCCGACCGGTGCGTGCTTCGTCTTCCGGGTCGCCATGCACAGTCCAACCTAGTGTGAGCCCCGTGGATTCCGAGAAGCGGCTCTGTGACGACATTGCCTCGTGCAGGGCCTGCCCGCGCCTCGTGGAGTGGCGCGAGCGCATGGCCACGGAGAAGCGCGCCTCGTACCGTGACGAGGCGTACTGGGGCCGGGCAGTGCCCGGTTTCGGTGACGCGAATGCCGGTGTCTACGTTCTCGGTCTGGCGCCGGCGGCGCACGGTGCGAACAGGACGGGACGGATGTTCACGGGCGACCGCAGCGGGGACTGGCTGTACCGCGCCATGCACCGCGCCGGGTTCGCCAACCAACCGACGTCGACGGACCGCAACGACGGGCTGGAGCTGGCCGGAGCGTGGGTGGGCGCCGCCGTCCGCTGCGCGCCGCCGGACAACAAGCCGACGAACGACGAACGTGACGAGTGCCGGGCGTTCCTGCGCCGCGAGCTCGACCTGCTGGTCAACCTGCGCGTCGTCGTGTGCCTGGGCAGCTTCGCCTACGCGGCAATCGCGAGGGAACTGGGAATCCGGCCGCGCCCGAAGTTCGGCCACGGCGTGGAGGCCGTGGCGGGGCACGTCACGGTGGTCTGCTCGTTCCACCCCAGCCAGCAGAACACGTTCACGGGCAAGCTGACCGAGCCGATGCTGGACGCGGTGTTCTCGCGGGCCCGCGCGCTCGCCGGCTGAACGGCAACGCAGCCCGACAGATCAGCTGAGCGCCTTGCGCAGCGCGTTCGCGGCGATGAGGTGCGCGCTCTCGGCATCGTCCATCAACTGGTGCATGCCGAAGAAGCTGTGGAACTGGCCGTTGAACCGCACGATCGATGCCTGGCTGCCGTTCTCGATCATTCGGGCCCCGTACGCCTCGCCCTCGTCGCGCAGCGGGTCGTACTGGGCGGTGATGATGAGCGCCGGCGGCAGGTCGCGGAACAGGGCGTCGGGCGAGAAGAGCGGGGAGGCGAGCTCCTCGCGGTACCGCGCCGCATCGGGCACGTAGTGGCCGATGAACCACGCCATCGCCTGCTCGGTGAGGACTGGACCGGCCGAGTTCTCGCGGTGGGACGCGTGCGACTGGGTCATGTCCGTGGCGGGGTAGATGAGCAACTGGAACCTGACGGGCACCGGGCGCTGCTGGGCCACCACGGCGGCAAGATTGCCGCCCGCTGAGTCACCACCCACCGCGATGCGGTCGGGGTCGATGCCGAGCTCGGCTGCGTTCTCTGACGCCCACCGCAGCGCACAGAGGGAGTCCTCCACGGCGGCGGGGTAGCGGTGCTCCGGGGCAAGCCGGTAGTCGACCGAGAGGACCGCGTGCCCGGACTTGTTCGCGAGCGACCGGCAGACGGCGTCGTGCGAGTCGAGCCCGCCGATCACCCATCCGCCACCGTGGTAGTAGACGAGCAGACCGAGGTTCTTCGCTGCCGATGGCCTGTAGAGGCGCGACGGGACACCGCCCGCGCTCAGGTCGCGGATCTCGTGCACGTCCTCCGTCGGGGGAACCTGGCGCGAGTCGTAGTAGGCGCGGAACTCCTCGGGCGTGGACTCGTGGATGACCGGGCCGCCGAGCGCCGCCATCATCTCGATGATCGCCTTGGCCTGGGGGTGAAGATTGATGGACACGGTCAGTCCTTCGGTTCCGCGGGGCTGTTCGCTGGCTCGGCGGCGGCGGGATCTGCGGGGGCCTCAGCCGGCGCGGCGGCCTTTTTCTTCAGGGCCGGGGTGCCGACCTTCACGGTCGTCTCGGCCCAGTCCGGCCAGCGGCGGCGGCTCACGATCGAGAGCGTGCGCAGCAGTTTCATGGCGACCTCGTCGTCCTGGGCGGGCTTCGACTCGATCACGCCGTCCTTGATCATCCGCTCGATCACCTCGACGCCCAGCTTCGTGCGCACGATCGTGAGGGTCCAGTCGTTGTCCTTGCCGATGCCGCCGGTGGAGATGTCCGCGTGCTCGGCGGCGAAGTCGGGACAGCTCTTGCAGCCCTCGCGCGTCCACTGGTGGCACTCCTTCAGGTCGATCTCATGGAACGAGCCGTCCTTCATCCAGATCTGGAAGGCACCCTTGATGTTCATCTTCACCATGTCCTCCTTCTTCAGGCCGTACTTCGGCTCGAAGAGTTCGGAGAAGATCGCGTCGTCGAAGGTCTTGCTGCAGAGGAGGCCGATGTTGAACTGGAAGGGCTTGCCGACCTTGCCTGCCTTGCGGCTCCACATGGTGGGAGGCGAGGACACCTGGCAGCCCATGCCGACCAGCGCAAGTTTCGTGAGCCCGGCCTCCTGGGCTTCGCGCAACGCCAGTGGGTTCGCGCAGTAGGTGTAGCGCGAGCCGGCGGTGGCGAGGACCTCGTCCTTCGTGCGCACGAGCATGGGCTTGGCCTTCCACCGGTCGTCGTCCTCCACTCCGCTGACGAGCGCGCCCTCGATGTAGTCGTTGTCGAGGAGCCACGCGAGCATCGCGGTCACGAAGCCGCCGTCCTGGCCCTTCTCGTGCTGGACCTTGTCCGTGGCGCGGGTGAGGAGCAACTGTTCCCAGATGCCGGCCATCTCGTCGTCCTGGCGCTGGCGCCCGAAGAGGTGCTCGTTCGCGCTGGTCTCCCACTTGCGGAAACGCGGGCAGGCCCGGGTGCAGGTGGTGCATCCCTTCTCTCCGTGGATGCAATTGTCCAGCCCGAGCTCCTCTTCCAGGTGGAAGGGCTTGTACTTGCCCTCCTCGTGCTCGTACCCGATGACATCATGCGGACACGTCACCACGCAGCCGGCACACCCGGTGCAGAGACCCGTGTTGATGACCTCTTCGTACAGCTCTCTCCACTGCGCGGTCCAGCGCTCTGCCTTGACGGGTGCCTCTGTCGTGCTCATGACACGAGATTAGGGGCTAGATGGCGTCTGCGCCCTGTTCGCCCGTGCGGATGCGGATGATCTGGTCCACGCTGGTCACCCAGATCTTGCCGTCACCGATCTTGCCGGTGGCGGCCGCCTTCTGGATGACCTCGATGACGGCGTCTGCGCTGGTGTCGTCCACGACAAGTTCGATCTTGGCCTTCGGCACGAAGTCGATCTGGTACTCGGAGCCGCGGTAGGTCTCCGTGTGGCCGCCCTGGCGGCCGAAGCCGCGGACCTCGCTGACGGTGATGCCCTGGACGCCTGCGGTTTTCAGGGCCTCCTTCACATCGTCGATCTTGAACGGCTTGATGACTGCGGTGATGAGTTTCATGGTGGTGCCTTTCCGGTTCCGTGTCTACTACGCCTGGTATGCGCTCTCGGCGTGCTGGCTCTGGTCAAGGCCGACAAGCTCGTCCTCTGGGGTCACCCGCATCCCGATCGTGGCGTCAATGACCTTGGCAGCCACGTACGTCACCACGAAGGAGAACGCAAGGGTGGCGCCGGACGCGATGATCTGGTTGACGAGCAGCGTGGTGCCGCCCCCGAAGAAGAGTCCGTCGAAGCCGAGGCCGTTCACCTTCGTGTCGGCGAAGAGGCCGAGCAGAAGGGCCCCGATGAGCCCGCCCACGAGGTGCACTGCGATCACGTCGAGGCTGTCGTCGAAACCGAACTTTGTCTTGAGACGCAGCGCCAGGTAGCAGACCGCACCGGCGACCGCGCCGATGGCCACGGGGGCCATCCCGCCGACGAAGCCGGCGCACGGGGTGATGGCCACGAGGCCCGCGACCGCGCCGGATGCCGCGCCGAGCGATGTGGCATGGCCCGAGCGCAGCTTCTCGACGACGAGCCACGAGAGCATCCCCGTTGCTGCGGCGAGGTGGGTGTTGACGAGGGCCTGTGCGGCCAGGCCGTTCGCGCCGAGCGCGGAGCCGGCGTTGACCCCGAACCAGCCGAACCAGAGGAGGCCCGTGCCGAGGATGGTGAAGGGGAGGTTGTGCGGGGGCATCGCCTCGCGGGGCCAGCCCTTGCGGTTCCCGAGGACGAGAACAACGGCGAGTGCTGCCGCGCCGGCGTTGATGTGCACGACCGCACCGCCGGCGAAGTCGAGTGCACCGCGCTTGAAGAGCCAGCCGTTGGGGCTGAACACCCAGTGCGCCACGACCGGGTAGACGATGACGGCCCAGACGCCGATCAGCACTGCGTAGGCGCTGAACTTCATGCGGTCCGCGGTGGCGCCGGTGATGAGGGCGGGCGTGATGACCGCGAACATCATCTGGTAGCCGAAGAAGGCGAGAATCGGGATGATGAGGCCGAAGTCACCGGTGTAGCCCGGCAGCTCCGCGATCGTTGCGAGGTCCTTCATGAAGACGAAGTCAAGGTTGCCGATCCATGCACCGGTGCCGCCGAAGGCGAGGCTGAACCCGATCGCCGCCCAGAGGATCGAGATGAGGCCGAGCGCGAACACGTTCTGCATGAGCATCCCGAGCATGTTCTTCGAGCGGACCATGCCGCCGTAGAAAAACGCGAGGCCGGGCGTCATGAAGGCGACCAGCGCCGTCGAGACGAGGACCCAGGCTGTCGCGCCAGAATCGATTGTTGCCGCTGCTGCCAACATGTGAGCCTCCAAGGGGAATCAAGGTGTGTCAGGAGATGAAGATAAACGAGCGCTGTTTCGGCAGTGTTTCGTGGCGGTGAAGGGAGGTGGAACGCGCTGTGTCCGCATCACGGGCGTTGCCCAGGTGGGATGGGGCTCGGTCGGGCCGTCACCCGGGGGTTGTGCCCGTGGGATCGCGCCGCGCCAGCCTGACACGCAGGAGAAGCGGTGCGATCACCGTGGTCACGAGCACGACGAGGAGCACGACGGCGTGAAGATCGTCGTCGAAGACGCCCACGGAGACACCGATGGTGGCGAAGATGAGGCCCACTTCGCCGCGTGGGACCATGCCGAGACCGATCAGCACGCGGTCAGTGTCGGTGCCGACGGCACCGAACCCGGCCAGCACCTTGCCCGCGACCGCGACGACGGAGAGGACACCTGCGACCCGGAGCACGTGCGGGTCGAGGAACTTTCCGGCGTCGGTGTCGATGCCGATCTGAAGGAAGAACACGGGGATGAGGACACCCCCGAGCGCGGTGAACTCGCGGGCGATTCGGTCGCGGTGGGCGGTGCGCCCCAGCGCGGTCCCCGCGACGAACGCCCCGATGATCGGGGCCAGCTGGGCGCTGCTCGCTGCTGCGGAGAACCCGAAGGTCACGGCCGCGGCGACCGCGCCGACTGTCGCCGCAGAGGCCGCCCGCGCGCCGACGATGGCAAAGAGGCGCGGGACGAGGAGAACCCCGGCAACGGTGCTCACCACGAGAAACCCGGCCGCGAGCCCGATCGTGGAGGCGATGGCGGCCGCGTCCAGCGACCCCTGCTCCACCACACGCGTGACGACCGTGAGGATCACGAGCCCCAGCACATCGTCGGCAACGGCGGCGCCGAGGACGATGCGCGCCTCCGTCGAGGCCAGGGC
>SXYT01000017.1 GCA_005788205.1 Actinomycetota bacterium
CACGAGGCCGCGCGGCTCGGCAATCGGTTCGTCGCGTGTCGACTGTCCCCCGTCGACGATCGGCACGACCAGGTACCTCACCCCGAGCGGTGCAAGGAGCCTCCCCGCACGCGCCGTAGTGCCCCGCACGATGCCGCGCACCGCGCGCGATGCATTCTCCGTGGCACGGGTCTGGGCGGTCTCCCATCCGTCCTCGAGGTCGGCATCGCGCCCGTTCACCACGGAGTAGGCAATGCCCCACCCGACATTCGCGGGGGACGCAGGGAGAACACGCGGGTCTCCGATGAAGAGCGTGCGGTAGTCCCCGGCGCCGTCGTCGTCGGGGAGCTGGGCGAGGAGCCTCGACAGGGACAGGTCCGGTTGGTTCCAGTCACCGCCGACAGCGTTCACGGCACCCGGCACGAGACCCACTGCGAACGCCGCCGCCACGAGGAAACCGACCGGTTGGCGCCACGAGATGCGGCCGCGCCTCAGGTCGATGTTGAGCCCGGCACCCATCGATCCGGCGCACACGGCGAGACCGAAAGCGACAGGAACGAGCATGACTGCCGGCTCGGGGAGATGAGCGGGGAGAAGTGCCTTGTCATCGAGGAAGACGACGAGGAAACCAACGATCGAGAGCATCGCGCCGCGCAGGGCCCACGGCAGGCGCGACCCGCGCACCACGAGCATCGCGCCGATGACGGGCACCACGAGGAGGACCGCGACCGGACCGAGCAGGTAGTCCCCCACCTGGAATGTGGCGAGCCGGCCGATGCCGAGCGCACGTCCGCCCTCCACCGGCGCGCCGGTGACGGCCTCCCACCAGCCGTCACGTGCGAACGCAGCCGCCCAGGGGAGGTTCATCACGACGGCCGCGACCATGACGGCCGCGGGGATCCCGGCCCAACGGACAGACCACTGCAGGCGTGCCCCGTGCAGAAGCGTCACCGGCGCCCACACGACCCCGAGGAGAGCAACCGTGACGAGGTTGCCCGGCTCGAACGCGAGGAGAACCGCACCGACGAGCGACGCCGCGAGGAACGTGCGGCGCCATTCCCCGGTGGAGAGGTCGCCGAACGCGTCCTCGTCGACGTCGGATGCGCGCAGCACGGGGACGTGCCCGACGAGCCGGCGCATGTGGTGGGCGAGCCACGGGAACAGCGCGTACGTGACGAGCCCGCCCCAGCGCCCGGCAGCAATGGACGCCCACACCAACGGGACGGCCGCGTAGGCGAGCGTCGCGGCGACGCGCGCGGCCCTCGTGGTCAGCACGGACGCGAACCTCCACACGCCGATCCACCCGACGAGCGGTGCCCCGACGATGAGCAGCGTGCGCAGCAGACCCATGTTTCCGAAGGTGGCCACGCCGGCGGCGGCCGTCAGACCAACGCCCGTGGGGACGGACCCAACCTGGCCGAAACCCGCGCCCCACCAGCCGCTTGCGAATGCACGGAGGAGCGAACGCGGACCCTCGTCGAGGTGCACGAACTGGCCGACCACCGCGGGACCGTCGAGCAGGAGCGAACGCGAGCCGATGACGAGGACGAGAACGAGCACCGACCACAGCACGATCGACGAACGCGGCGCCACCTCGCGCGCGCCGGCGGCGGTGGCCTGGGCCTGCTCGATTCCTCGTCGTCGGTCCCTCCGGCGCAGGTAGCCCACGATGTGGGCACTGCCGCGCACCTGCAGGGCGTGCACCTCCGCGTCGGACACGACCCTCGTGACGGTCCCTCTGCGTGCCGCAATCGTCCGTGCCGACAGCGGCACGGACACGAGGGCGCGCAACTCGTCGAGTGCGCGTCGCGGTGACCCCGTCACGAGCACCACGAGCGCGTGCACCAGGCCGACGACCGCCGCCTCGACCGCGGTGGCGAAGAGCCGGGACCGCGACGTGAGCGTGAACACCGTGGCGAGACGGGTGGCATCGTGCTCGTGCGCGCTGTCGGACGAACCGGCAGGGTCGTGGCTCTCGTCCGCTGCGCCGGGGCGCTCCGTCATTGCCTCGCGGTGGCGGGCCACTGCCGCCGGCACGACCACCACGCGTGCGCCGGTGAGATGGATGCGCCAGCACAGGTCCAGGTCCGCACCGGCCGCGGCAAGCGGCGCGTGGAACCCACCGACGGACCTGAAGAGGTCGGCCCGCACGAGGAGACAGGCTGACGAGAGCACGAACACGTCCTGGACCAAGTCGTGCTGCTCCTGGTCGATCTCGCCGTCGTCAGCGAGCGGCATCGCCACCCCCAGGCGGTCCACGGCCACGCCGACGCTCTGGATCATCCGGGGGTTGTCCCAGTGGACGAGCTTCGGGCCCGTCACCCCGGCATTCGACCGATAGGTCTCTTCCACCAACCGGGACACGGCATCAGGTGCGGGCGCCACATCGTCATGGAGGAAGAAAAAGAACCCCCCGTCCCCCTGGATGAGGTTCAGGACCGCGTTGCAGGACGCCGCGTAGCCCGGGTTGCCCCCGGTGTACCTGATGACCGCGTCCGGCAGGGATGTCTCGATGAGGTCCCGCGCCGGCCCGTTGGCAGGTCCTGCGGGTTCCCCGGAGAGAAGAAAGAGGTACTGCATCGCGGGGTAGTCCTGGCTGGCAAGGGCCATGACCGTCTCGGCGAACCAGTCGCCGGGCTCATGGACGACCATCGTGGCCACAACGGGCGGCGCATGGTCGAGCGCCCGGTCAGGGACAGGGTCAAGGACAGGGTCAGGGACAGGGTCAGACACGCCCCCGCGAGGCTAGTTGCCGCCCCCTTGGGCACCTCGGCGTGACATATGACAAAACTCGCAGATGTGCTAGCAAGAGCAAGCACCAGTCGCTATGTTGAAGTCATGGCATCACTGCAGTTCCCCACCCTCCCGAAGTTCGACCTCCCGGCTTTCCGGATTCCCGACCTGAAGCTCCCTGACCTGAAGTTCCCCAGCGTGAAACTCCCGGAGGTGAAGATCCCGGCACTCCACTCCATCGACCTCACGAACGTCGACATCCGAAAGATCGATGTCGGAGCCGTGCTCGCCCACCCCGTGGCAAAGCAGGCCGCCGAGATCGGGTACACCGCGATCGGGTTCGCGGTGCTCGGGTTCCAGAAGGCACAGGTGCGCCGTCGCGAGCTGATGGGCCAGTTCTCACCCAAGGTGCACAACTAGCCTTCCCTCGGTGTCCCGATCCCCCGCAGTGTCCGCCGGCACGAACCGTGCCCCGCTGCCGGAGGGAACATTCCCCGTCGGGGCCGGTCTGCTGGTTGCGGGACTCTCCAGTTTCGCGTTCTTCAAGCTCGGCCAGGTGGCCCTCGGCAAAGAGTTGTTCAAGCCGATCATGGCGCTGTGGTTCGTGGCGTTCACCCTTGTGCCCGGTTTCTTCATCCCTGTCGAGCAGGAGCTCGGTCGCTCACTCGCCCACCGACGCGCCCTCGGCCAGGGCGGGCGCCAGGTCGTGTCGCGCGTCATCGCCCTGTCGGTCGGTCTCGGTGGTGCACTTCTGCTCGCGGTGCTTGCCGCGTCCGCGTGGCTCACCACCCACATGTTCGAGGGCTACGCAATCGTCACGTTCGCGCTCCTTCTCACGATCGTGGCGTACGCCGTCGCGCACGTCGGCCGCGGCATCGCCTCGGGTTCGGCCAGGTTTGCCGCCTACGGCCTGATCCTCGGTGCCGACAGCGCCATCAGGATCGCGGCGTGCCTCGTGCTCTGGCTGGCCGGCGTGGACACCGTCGGCCCGTACGCACTCACGGTTGCGCTCAGTCCCCTCGCCGCAGTCCTCATCGTTGCCGCACGACGGGACCTGGTCACCCACGACGGCCCGCCCGTCGAGCTCTCTGACGTCACACCCAACCTCGGCTGGCTGCTTGTCGGGTCGATGATGTCGGCCGCGCTCGTGAACGCCGGCCCACTCGGCGTGGACGTGCTCGCCGGCGGCACCGAGGCCGAGAAGGTCACCGCGTTCGGCAACGGCGTGATCCTCGCGCGCATCCCGTTGTTCCTGTTCCAGGCGATCCAGGCATCACTCCTGCCCCGTCTCGCCAAACTCGCCGCCGAGGGTGACATGGACGAGTTCCGTGCCGGATTCAGGCGGCTGATGGTCGTGGTCGCGACGGTCGCGGTCGTCGGCACGCTGGGTGCTTTCGCCGTCGGCCCGCAGGTCCTCGACATCATGTACGAGGGCGGTCTCGACAGGCGCACGCTCGGGCTGCTCGCCATGTCGAGCGGGCTCTTCATGCTCGCCCAGGCGGTCGCCCAGGCCGTGATCGCACTGCACGGGCACAAGTTCGTGGCGCTCAGTTGGCTCACGGGCGCAACCCTGTTCGTGGTCGTCACCGCCTTCGTGTCGGACGACCTGTACCTGCGCGTGGAAGTGGGCCTCGTCGTCAGCTGCGCAGCCACGTTCGTTGCGCTTCTCGCGTCCCTCCGTGCGCGCATCAACGCAGGTGCCGTGCCTGATGCCGAGTCGATGATCGACGGGGTCTTTGACAACCCCGTCGAGGGCTGAACTACTTCTTCAGGCGCGAGGCCTCGACCTCGAGATCGTGGCGCACCATCATCCTCACGAGCGCGGGGAAGTCGACCTCTCGCGTCCATCCCAGTTTGTCCTGGGCCTTCTTCGGGTCGCCGATGAGGAAATCGACCTCGGCGGGCCGGAAGAACTTGGGGTCCTGGCGGACGTAACGGTGCCAGTCGTCGAGGCCGGCCTCGGCGAACGCGAGCGTGAGGAACTCCTCGATGGAGTGCGTCTCGCCGGTGGCGACCACGTAGTCATCCGGTGCGTCCTGCTGCAGCATCAGCCACATGGCCCGGACATAGTCACCTGCGAAGCCCCAGTCGCGCTTGGCATCAAGGTTGCCCATGACGAGCTCGTCCTGCACGCCCAGCTTGATGCGTGCGGCGGCGTTCGAGATCTTGCGTGTCACGAACTCGAGCCCGCGGCGCGGGCCCTCGTGGTTGAAGAGGATGCCGGAGCACGCGAAGATGTCGTAGCTCTCGCGGTAGTTGACCGTGATGTCGTGGCCGAACACCTTCGCGCACCCGTACGGCGAGCGCGGATGGAAGGGCGTGAGTTCGTTCTGGGGCACCTCGCGCACCTTCCCGAACATCTCCGACGATGAAGCCTGGTAGAAGCGGATCTTGTTGTTCTGGGTGCCCCCCACCATCCTCACCGCCTCCAGCATGCGCAGCACGCCGAGCCCCGTGATGTTGGAGGTCAGCTCGGCCTGGCCGAACGACATCGCCACGAAGGAGATGGCTCCGAGGTTGTAGACCTCGTCGGGCTGGGCGTACTCGAGCGCCGAGACGAGGCTCGGCAGGTCGGCCAGGTCACCGGGAACGAGTTCCACGTAGGGAAACTCGTCGCGGAACTGGAGGGCCCGGGGGTTGTTCTGGCCCTTCAGCATGCCGAACACCTGGTAGCCCTTCGAATGAAGGAACTCCGCGAGATGCTGGCCGTCCTGACCTGTGATACCTGTGATGAAAGCGCGTGGCATCGGGAATCCTTGTTCGTGCCGAATTGACCAAGGAACGGTACCACTGCCGACCCTCGCGCACCCGTGAACACCGGCACCGTGCGTTCCGTTTCCCGCATGGGTGACGACGAAACAGCCCGCCCTACGCTGTGTCCATGATTTCAGTGCTGGCCGGCGGTGTGGGGGCGGCACGCTTCCTCAGCGGCCTGCAGCAGGTCACCGAAGCTGAGGACATCGTCGCAATCGTCAACACGGGCGACGACACGGTCATGCACGGCCTCTCGATCAGCCCCGACATCGACACGGTCACCTACACGCTCGCCGCAGCGATCGACCCGGAACGGGGCTGGGGACTGCGCAACGAGACGTGGCGATCCATGGAGGCACTCGACCGGTTCGGTGCCGTGAGGCCGGCCGGTTCGCGAGCGGGCGAGCGCTGGTTCAACCTGGGCGACACGGACCTCGCGACCCACTTCTACCGCACGTCACGGCTGGCGGAGGGGGCGAGCCTGACCGAGGTGACAGACGAGATCCGCCGCGCGTTCGGCGTGCGCGTGCGCATCGTGCCCATGAGCGACGACCGCGTGTCGACCCTCGTCCATCTCGCCGCGGACGGCAGGGTCGTGTCGTTCCAGGAGTACTTCGTGGGCATGCGGCACTCTGTCGCCGTGTCCCGTGTCGAGTTCGACGGCGCGGATGCCGCAGCCTTCACGGATCTCGCGCTGTTGCGGGATGCAGAGTGCGTCGTGATCGCACCGTCCAACCCGGTGGTGTCGATCGGGCCGCTGCGCGCACTCGCCGGCGTGGACGAGGTCCTGGCGGCGCGGCGCCATTCGGTGGTCGCGATCTCCCCCATCGTCGCCGGCGCCGCCCTGAAGGGGCCGGCCGACCGCATGCTCACCGAGCTCGGGATGGAGCCCTCCGTCGTCGGCGTGGCACGGCTCTACGCTCCTGTGTGCGGCACGCTCGTCATCGACGAACAGGACGCAGCCCTCGCACCTGCCGTGGAGGCGTGCGGGGTCAGGTGCGTCACAACAGACACGATCATGTCGCGACCGGGGGTGGGCGAGACACTCGCCCGCACCGTCCTCGGCGCGGCACTCACAGGAGGAGATTGACATGGCACGGATGACCGCGTGGGGCGTGGAGGGCATCGGCGAGATCAAGCCCGGGGACCAACTGGGGGACGTCATCGTGGAGGCATGCTCGGCAGAGCCGAACGGGCCCCTGTGCGACAACGACGTCCTGATCGTCACCCAGAAGATCGTGTCGAAAGCGGAGGGCCGCCTCGTCGCAATCGACCCCGATGACCCTCTCTCGCACAAGGGCCTCGTGGAACAGGAGGCCCGGCGTGTCGTGCGCCGGCGCGGCGACCTCATCATCACCGAGACGAAGCACGGGTTCATCTGCGCGAACAGCGGCATCGACCTCTCCAACGTGGAGCGCGGGTGGGCCGCCCTCCTGCCGCTCGACAGTGACCGTTCGGCGCGGCGCATCCGCGACATCGTGCGCGCAAGGCTCGGCGTGAACGTCGGCATCATCGTGAGCGACACGTTCGGCCGTCCGTGGCGCAAGGGCCTCACTGACGTCGCGATCGGGGTGGCGGGCATCGCAGGCGTCGTCGACCTCCGCGGCACCGAGGACGCGCTCGGCCGCATGATGCAGGTGACGGAGGTGGCCGTTGCTGACGAGCTCGCCTCCATGGGCGAGCTCGTGATGGGCAAGTCAGACGGCGTCCCCGTGTCCGTCATCCGCGGGGCGGACCCCTCGTGGTTCCGTGATTCCTCCGTCGACGAGCTCATCCGGCCGGCCGCGGAGGACCTGTTCCGCTGAGCGTCAGCGCAGCGTTTTCAGGCCGTCGCGGAGCTTCGTGGCGGGTGACCACCCCAGCTGGATGCGCGCACGCACCGGGGAGAGCGAGAGCCTCGTGAGGTCGTTCGGCCGCGCGGTGCTCGACCGCGGGGCCAGCCCGGATGCGCCCGACATGAGCTTCCACAGGTCGTTCACCGAGGTCGGCGTGCCGGTGCCCACGTTCACCACCACGCCACCCGCCTTGTCCGCGGAACTCGCGAGGGCGTCGACGACATCATCGATGTGCACGAAGTCGCGCGTCTGCTTGCCGGTGCCGTGGATCACCGCGGGCCGGGCGTTGTCGAGAGCATCGACGAAGGCGGCGACCACGCCGTCCTCCGCGCGCTGGCGCCTCCCGTATGCGTTCGCGACGGCGAGAACCGTGTGGTCCACACCGTGCCGGTCGCGGTACACGGCGTGCAGGTCGGCGATGGCCCGGGCGAACACCTCCTCGGTGGTGCGGGGCTCGCTGTGGTGCCCCTCCTTCACGGGGGACTCCTTGGCCGCCACCTGCCCGTAGAGCAGACCCGCGGGCAGTGCCGCAACGACCTTCGTGACGGCGGAGAGACGCGCCGCCTCGAGGATGGACGTGGCCGCACCGACCGAGGCGAGACAACCCCGCAGATGACAGAGCGACGGCGACAGTGACACCAGGTTGAAGACCACCTGGGGGCGTCGGAGCGAGACCAACTCGGCGAATTCGGGGGCGCCGACCGCGATGTTCTGGAACTTGAAACGGCCGATGGAACCACGCGCGGACGACAGGTTCGTGAGGGATCCGGAGGAGAGGTCGTCGACTGCGTCCACTTCGTGGCCGTCTGCGAGAAGGCGGTCGACGAGATGCGAGCCGACGAACCCGGCGCCGCCGCACACCATGAACCGCGACATCTGCATCACCCCATCGTGGCAGGGTCCGGCACCCTGGCCGCGACAAGCTGCGAGCCGGGCGCAACCACGGCGTCGACGCCGATGACGCAGTCGGTCAGCGAGGCACCCGCACCGACGGTCCCCATCACGAGGCTGCGCTCCAGACGCACGGAGGAACCCACTCTCGCGCCGGGCAGCACCACGGAATCGATGATGACGCTCCCGTCGTCCACGGTGGCCCCCTCGCCGATGACACTGTGGGTCACGGATGCAGTCGCCGAGACGCGGGCATTCGCCCCGACAGAGGACAGGATCAGCGAGCGGGTCCCGTCCACGAGGTCGAGGTTCGCCTTCAGGTACGTGTCGGGCCGGCCCGTGTCGATCCAGTAGTCATCGGTGGCCAACGCGGCGAGGCACCCGTCGGCGACCATCGCGGGGAAGACGACGCGCTCGATTGACACCCTCTGCATGGGCGCAATGCGGTCGAGCACGGACGGCTCGAGCACGTACGTGCCCGCGTTGATGACACGGCTCTCGGTCTCCCCGGGTTGCGGCTTCTCGACGAACCGGCGCACCCACCCGTCGGCGTCTGCCTCCACAACGCCGTACTGGGTCGGGTCCTCGACCGGCGTGAGGTGCAGCGTTCCCTCCGCACCGCGGGCCCTGTGGAATGCCACGAGTGCCGCCAGGTCGAGATCCGAGAGGATGTCCCCGTTCATCACGATGAACGTGCTGTCGATGCCTGCGTCACGGGCGGCGAACCCGACGGCACCTGCTGTGTCGAGCGGCTCGGGCTCCACCGCATAGTGAAGATCAACGCCTGCGCACGTGCCGTCAGGGAAGGCCTGGAAGAACGGCTCGGGCTTGAACCCGAGCGCGAGCACGGCCCGGGTGACCCCGGCCGAGCCGAGGGCAGCGATGAGGTGCTCGAGCTGGCGGACGTTCGCGATCGGCAGCAGCGGCTTCGGGGTGGCGAAGGTGAGCGGTCTCAGGCGGGTGCCGAAGCCCCCCACCAGGATGACCGCCTGCATCAGCCCGCCGTGGTCGTGGTTGCGCCAACCGTGGTGTCGGTGGAACCCTCGACCGTCGACGAGGTGGCCCCGGCCACGGTCGTCGTGGTCGCACCGCCCATGTCGGCCGCGCCGAGCTCGGGAAGGTTGCTCGCGGAAGCCGGCAGCGGGATCTCCGCACCCGGTGCGGCGAACACGTACATCACGGCCATGCCGTCCTTGTCGATGCGGATGTTGTCGAAGTCCGTGATGAACGTCTTCTTGGAGGAAAGGTCGTCGTACCGGTCCCACACGACCGCGGACACCTGCCCGTCGACTTCCTTGCCGTCCTCGTCCTTGCACTTGTCGGTGCCGACCCTGTACGACTTGGCGTCGTTCTGGTCCGCCTGGAATGTGAGTTCCTCCGTCGTCACCTTGACGCCGTAGGTGTCGAGGAAGATCCCCATCTTGGCGCGCCGGCCGGTGGCGAGTGCCTGCGGGTGCCAGTGGATGACACCGTCTTCGTGGCTGTGCACGCCGTACTTCACGTAGTTCGGGTCCGGCGGCTCCTCCTTGTTCCCGACCAGGTCCTTCAACTGCTGGTCACACGCGTAGAAGCCGTAGGAGACATGCCAGTGGTCATTGATCGTGGGGGGCGTGTCGGTGCTGGGGGCCGACTGGCGGGCATAGAAGACGAGCCCGAAACCGAGGACGGTGATGACGGCCATCGACATGGGGAAAAGGGTGCCGCCCTGGAAGCGCACCTTCTTGCCCTTGCCCTTCTCCGCGAGACGGGCGACCTTTTTTGCTGATGAACCTCTAGCCACGAATTGGAGAGGCTACCGCCTGGCTGCCGATCAGGGCGGCGTAGGCCTCCCCCACGGCCGCGGGCGACACATGCGACTCCACCCATCTGCGGGCGTTCTCGCCCATCCGGGCACGCCCGGCGGTGTCAGCAAGCATGTGCTCGAGAGCCGTGACGAAGGCATCGAGATCGTCGGGGGGCACAGCGACACCCGCACCGCTTGCCTCGAGGATCCTCGGCACCTCAGTGCCCGGGTCGACGGCAGCCACGACGGGACGGCCGGCGGCCAGGATGCTGTAGGTCTTCGACGGCACGCTCACCGAACCGAGCCCCCGGCGCAGGGGCACGACGTGGATGTCGCCCGTGGCGAGGACCTCGGGCACGCGTTCGCGCGCCTGGTAGCCCGCAAAGCGGATGTTCGCGATGCCGGCTGCCGTCTCCTCGAGGTGCGCGCGGGCGCTTCCGTCGCCGTTGATGACGAAGGTCGCCCCGGGGATGCGCCGCGCGGCTCCGACCACCAGTTCGAGCGACTGGGAGAACCCGACGTTGCCCGCGTACATGACGACCGGTTCGTCGCCGATGCCGAGTTCCCCCCTGTACGCCGTGCCCCGCGGCAACGGCGTGACGAACGCGGAGTCGACGAAGTTCGGTATGACCGTCACCTTCGCCGCGTGGCGCGGACCCGTCTTTGCGGCGACGTTCCCGCGCAGGTCCTCCGAGAGGACCACCACCGCATCGCTGCGCCGGTAGCTCACCTTCTCCAGCCAGTGCGCCGCGGCGATGACCCGCCGGTTCGTGATGGCACCGGTCTCGACCGCCGCGTCGGGGAAGACATCCTGGATGTTGAAGATGCAGCGTGTGAGACGCAGCCGCGCGGCGAGCCATCCGGTGAGGCCGAGGGTCAGCGGGGGTGACATTGACAGCACGGCAACGGGCCTGCGCCGCCACCCGCCGGCGAGGAGCGTGCACACCCCCGCGAGCACGCTGAACAGGACGAAACCGAGTGCACGCCGCAGCAGGTTCGACTTGCTGCGGCCGGGGAACGGGTGGACACGGATGACGGAACCCCAGGGCATCTTCTCCCTGCGCACGGGACGCCCGCGCCAGCCGTCCTCGATCGAGTGGGCGCGGTACCAGGGCAGCGCCGTGACGACATGGATGCGCATCCCCGTGGCGGCGAGTTCGGTGACGATGCGCGTGATGACGTCGCCCGTCGGTGCGGTGTCCGGCGCGAAGTGCGGGCACAGCACCACGAGCGGCCTGCGGCTCACGCGGGCACTCTTCCGTACGCACCGACAAGATCGTGCGCCGAGAGCTCGGCCGTGTAGTTGGCCGCGCGCGCCGCACCGCCGGCGCGCATCTCGTCCCTGCGGGAGCGCACCTCGTCGAGCGCACCGGCCCAGGCCTGCTCGTCGAGCGGCAGGACGAGCCCGGCGCCGCCCATGACCTCGGGAATGCTCGCGCAGTCGCTCGCGATGACAGGCGCACCCATGCGCATCGCCTCGATGAGCGGGGCACCGAACCCTTCGTACGTGCTGGGAAAGACCATCGCGTCCGCGATCGCCAGCAGACCGTTGCGGTCGGCGCCCGGGACCCTGCCCGGCATCACCACACGGTCTGCGAGACCGAGGGATGCGACCGTCGCGCGCACCTCCGCCTCTGCGTGCCCGGCCGAGCCGGCAAAGACGACGCGCAACGAGGGATCGGACCACGCGCCGCCGGCGTGCGCGAGGAGGCCGAGCACGAACGCATGGTTCTTGTGCGGGTGGGTGATCGCAGGGAACAGGAGCACCGGGCCGTCACCGAGGCCGTACCTGCGGCGCAGCTCGTCACCGGGGGTCGGTGCGTCCATCTCGGGCTCGAGACCGTGGCGCACCACCGAGATTTTCTCCTGCGGCGTCCCGAAGTGCTGCACGAGCGATGACCTCACGAAACCTGTCGGCACCGCGATGTGCGCGGCGCGAGCAAGCGAGCGCGGCACGACGGTCCGCAGGTACGCCCTCTTCACGGCGCGCACGTAGCCCGGGTAGTCGACCCACTGCACGTCGTGGACCGTGAGGAGCGTTCGTGCGTTGCCCCACCGCGGGACCGTTCCCCCGCCGTGGTGGACGAGATCGAAACCAGCGGTGCGCGAGGCGAGCCAGGTGTGCTCGAGCATCACCCGTTCGGGGCGGCGCGTGCAGTCGCTCGGCGCCTCGTGCACGCGGAAGGCGGCGGCGACCGCCGGCAAGCGGGCGGAGAAGCCGCGCGGCGCGAACACCTCGACATCGACGGGGTGGCCGATCGCGGCGATCCCGGCGAGCTGGCGGGTGAGGTACTCCTCGCTCCCGCCGACCCCGGGCCTGCACCACAGCAGGTTCATCGCGACCCTCGGGCTCACCGTGCAGCCTCTGCATAGGTCTCGACCACGAGAGCCGCAGTCTTCTCCCACGTCTGGGCACCGGCATGCGCGCGCCCGAGTGCGGAGAGCTCGTCTCGGCGCGCGAGCGCCTCGTTGATGCCCGCGCTGATGGAACCGACGTCGGTCGGGTCCACGAGGACAGCGGCGCCGCCGGCGACCTCCTCGGTCGAGGTTCCGCGCGACGTCACCACAGGGGCACCCGCGGACATCGCCTCCAGCACGGGGAGCCCGAACCCCTCGAGCACCGAGGGGTACGCGAACACCGAGCACGCCGAGTAGAGCGCGGCAAGATCCGCAGCCGGGACGTGCCCGAGGAAGCGCACGTCGGCACCGGCTGCTTCGGGCCGCTCGCCCCAGCCCGCGATACCGGCCACCACGAGCGGAAGAGCGCCCCTCACGCCCCCCATCGCGGCGATGAGACGGGCGAGGTTCTTGCGCGGCTCCTGCGTGCCGACGAACAGCACGAACTCCTCCGGCAGCCCGTGCGCAGAGCGCACCCTCGCCGCATCACCTGCCGGGACTGTCACCTGCGCGACCCCGAGGGGCACGTGCCGCAGCCGGGACGTGTCGAACCCGTTCGCCATGCAGTCATCGAGGGTCGCACGGGAGGAGCACATCACGATGCGGGCATCACGTCGCAGTCTCGTGAGACTCCGTGCGAAGATCCTGTTGCCGCGTGCGGTGAAGAACTCCGGGTGGCGGACGAAGGCGATGTCGTGCAACGTGGCGACGAGAGGCACCCTGGTCGCGGGCGGGATGACGGTGGTCGCGTGCACGACGTCCGGCGAGTCCACCACCGACTCGACGAGCGGCCACCCGATGCGCAGCCATGTCTCGTAGAGGAGCGCACCCCCGACGGGAAGGTGCGCGATCCTGATGCCCGGCTCGAACCCGGGCGTTGCGGGGCGGCGGTGCCGGCCCGCGACGCCGATGAGTTCGGTGTCCCCACCCCGCACGATCGCACCCGCCATCGACAGTGCGGCGGTGCCGGTGCCCCCGGGCACGCGGTGCCAGCACTGCTCCAGGGTGTAAGCGACGCGCACCCGCCCATTCTTGCTGTTCCCGTCCTACGATGGCATCCATGTCGCAGTTCTGGTCGGGACGCAGGGTGCTCGTCACGGGTGGCAACGGTTTTCTCGGACGGGTCGTGGTGTCAGCCCTGAGCGACGCAGGTGCCGACGTGCTCGCCCCCACGCACGACGAGTGCGACCTCACGGTCCCCGGGCGCGCCGAATCGTTGTTCGCCGCGGAGAAACCGAGCCATGTCATCCACCTCGCCGCCCGCGTCGGCGGCATCGGCTACAACCAGGTCGACCCCGCCCGTCTGTACCTCGACAACCTTCTGATGGGCACGTACGTCATCGAGGCGGCGCGGGCCGCTGGCATCGAAAAGACCGTCCTTCTCGGGACCGTGTGCAGCTACCCGAAGTTCACCCCCGTGCCGTTCAGGGAGGAATCCCTCTGGGACGGCTATCCGGAGGAGACGAACGCGCCGTACGGCATCGCAAAGAAGGCCCACCTTCTCCACGCACAGGTCAACGCCGAGCAGTACGGCCAGCACTTCGCGTACCTCATCCCCACGAACCTCTACGGCCCGGGCGACAAGTTCCACCCCTCGGTGTCGCACGTGATTCCCGCCCTCATCAAGAAATGCGTCGAGGCGAAGGAGTCCGGGGCGGGTCACATCGACGTGTGGGGCACGGGCTCGGCCAGCCGCGAGTACCTCTACGTGGAGGATGCCGCGCGCGCGATCGTCGTCGCCGCGGAGTCACACGACGGCACGGAACCGATCAACCTCGGCGCGGACCGCGAGATCACCATCCGCGAGACGGCCGAGGCGATCGCGGAGGTCACCGGCTTCACCGGGACGCTGAGATGGGACCCTTCCAAACCGGACGGGCAGCCGCGCCGCCGCATCGACCCGGGCCGCGCGGCCGACATGCTCGGCTGGACCGCGCGGATGGACTTCCGGGAGGGCCTGCGCCGCACCGTCGACTGGTACCTGGCGAACAGGGAGCTCGCCGAACAGGCACCCCGCTGACGTGACGAGCATCCCCCCACCGCTCGACCGCTGCGTGCGGCACCCGAACGTGGCCACCGGCCGGCACTGCACCCGCTGCGAACGGCCGGCCTGCAACGACTGCCTGGTCGCGGCCACGGTCGGGTCCCAGTGCCTCGACTGCGTCCGTTCCTCCCGCCCGCCGCGCGCGGAGCGAATGCGGAGATGGAACGCGGTGCAACCCGCGGTCGCCACACGCGTGCTCGTCGCCGCCAACATCGCGGTGTTCGTGTGGACGGGCCTCGGCGGGGCCGGTGCGCTCGGCGGGACAACATCGTCTCGCCAGCTGCAGCTCGGCCTGGCCGAGTACTTCGTGGCGTCGGGCGAGTGGTGGCGGATCATCACTGCCGGCTTTCTCCACTACGGCGCACTGCACATCGCGATGAACATGCTGCTGCTGTACCAGCTGGGGTCCCTGCTCGAGCCCGTGCTCGGCAGGGGCAGGTTCGTGCTGCTCTATTTCGCGGCGATGGTCGGCGGCTCGCTCGGTGCGCTGCTGCTCTCCCCGGATGCGCTGACCGGCGGGGCGAGCGGGGCGGTGTTCGGTCTCATGGGTGCCGCCGCGGTTGCGCTGCTGCACCGGGGCGTGAACCCGATGCAGACGGGCATCGGGACGACTCTCGTGCTGAACCTCCTCATCACGTTCGCCATCCCCGGCATCTCGGTCGGGGGCCATCTCGGGGGTGTCATCGTGGGCGCCGGCGCCGGTTACGTCATGTTCGACCCGTCGATCAACCGCCAGATGCCGTGGGCCACGTGGGCGGCACCGGTGGCCGCCGTCGGTGCGTGCCTGTTCGCGATCGCGGCGATCGTCTAGCGGACGACGGAGCGGCGCTGTTCGGGCGTCAGCCGCAACCCCGTCTCGCGCAGCTTCGTCACGATCTCACGGCTCGCCACCTCGACCGCGCCGTGGTGGACGGCGCGCTCCCGCACGTGCTCCGGGAGGTCGTAGTGGTCACCCTGGAAGCCGCGCCGCGGCACCTCGAGCAGTTCGGCAAAGGCGTGCAGTTCGTCCAGGGAACAGTCGCTGATCATGTGGCACCACAGCATCCCACGGTGCGGCCAGCGGCACTGGTCGATGTAGATCATCAAGGACAGAGCGTAGTCGGGCCGGACGGACGGACCTTCGCACAGTCCGGCGCGACCGGGCATGGTTGACTGGTGAGATGCCTGCAGTGAAGACGATGCCCGCCCAGGTCCAGCCCGACACCGACATCACCCCCGAGACGGGTGAGCCGGTCGTGGCGCACATCGTCAAGACCGAACCCGGCGAGAACGCCGCCGCCAAGGTGCTGGAGGCGCGCATCTACGGCACCCCACTGGAGGCGCTGTGCGGCCACGTGTGGGTTCCGTCGCGCGACCCGAAGCAGGTGCCGATGTGCCAGAAGTGCAAGGACGTCTACGACACGTACCGCATGTTCAACGAGGGCCTCGGCGAGACGCCGAGCGAGTGAACGTGAAGCGGTTTCGTCCGGCCGTGCGCGCACTGGTGCTGGACCCCGGAGGCCACGTGCTGATGGTGCGCCTCGTGTTCCCCCACGGTGCATGGTGGGTGCTGCCCGGCGGCGGCATCGACGAGGGCGAGGACGTCCTCGATGCCCTGCGCCGCGAACTGCACGAGGAGACAGGGCTCACCGACCCCGTGATCGGCGCGCACGTGTGGAACCGGCTGCACGAGTTCCGCCTGGTCGATGGCGACGGGACGGTGTGGGACGGCCAGCACGAGTCGGTCCACATGGTGCGCACCGAGCGTTTCGACATCAACCCGTCGATGTCGACAGAGCAGCTCCGGGCGGAGAACCTGCACGAGCACCGTTGGTGGTCTGTTGAGGAGATGGCCGCGTCCGACGGCACCGACCTGTTCGCCCCGCGCGACATCCACGTGCACCTCGCCGCGGTGCTGGCGGGCGGCCCGCCCGCCGTGCCGTTCGAGATCCACCAGGTGAACTGACGGGACCGCTCAACGGAAGTCGCGGCTGGGCACCGACGCCGGCGAGAACAACGCCGACAAGGACTCCGCCACCACGTTCACCACCCCGTCAGCGCACTCCACGCGGCCGCGGACCAACAGGGCCGATGCATCGCGCGCCACCGCACGGTGCCTGGCCCAGCATCCCTTCGAGCACACCACGTTGATGAGGCCCGTCTCGTCCTCGAGGCCGATGAATGTGGCGCCTCGCGCGGTCATCGGCCGCTGCCTGTGCGTGACCACCCCGGCCACCAGCACGCGGTCGCGGTGCGCCACGGCGCCCAGCTGTGCCGCCGTGAGCACACCCTTCGCGTCGAGCTGTTCGCGCAGGAACACCGTGGGGTGACCGTCGGGCGAGATGCCCGTGGCCCACAGGTCCGCGATCGCTTCCTCCACGGGTTCCATTCCCGGCAGCAACGGCGTGGACTGCACACCCGTGATGCCCTGCAGGGTCATGGCACCGCCGGTGTGCGCGCCCGCCTCCCACAGCGCGTCGCGCCGCGCGTCGCCGAACGACTCCCCGAACGCGCCGGCGGTGGCGAGCGCCTCGATCTGCCGGCGCGACATCTGCGGCACGCGCCGGCCGAGGTCCTCCATGGATGCGTACGGCCGGCCCTGCGCGACGGCCCGCGCGAGCTCCGCGCCGATGCCGCGCACGGAGCCGATGCCGAGGCGCACGGCATGGCCCCCGGCGGACTCCGCGCACGGCTCCAGTGTTGCGGTGTCTGCCGATGCGTTGATGTCCGGCGTGTTCACGAGGACACCGTGGCGGCGGGCGTCACGCACCAGCGTGTGCGGCGACCAGAACCCCATCGGCTGGGCGTTCAGCAGCGACGCGCAGAACACCGCCGGTTCGTGCAGCTTGACCCACGAGGATGCGTACACCAGGTAGGCAAAGCTCACCGAGTGGCTCTCGGGGAAGCCGTAGTTGGCGAATGCCGCCATCTTGTCGAAGATCTCGTCGGCGACGGCCCCCGTGATGCCGCGCTCCGCCATCCCCCCGTACAGGCGCACCTTCAGCCGTTCCATGCGCGCGCGCGACCGCTTGGACCCCATGGCCTGGCGCAGCTGGTCCGCCTCGCTGGGGGTGAAGCCGGCGACATCGATCGCCATCTGCATGAGCTGTTCCTGGAAGAGCGGCACGCCGAGCGTCTTGCCTAGCGAGTTCTCGAGCAGCGGGTGCAGGTACGTGACGGGTTCCTTGCCGTTGCGGCGACGGATGTACGGGTGCACCGAGCCGCCCTGGATGGGGCCCGGCCGGATCAGCGCGATCTCCACCACCAGGTCGTAGAAGCGGCGCGGCTTCAGGCGCGGCAGCGTGGACATCTGCGCGCGCGACTCG
>SXYT01000018.1 GCA_005788205.1 Actinomycetota bacterium
CTCGACGATCAACTCGTCCCACACCGGGGCGTAGCGGCGCAGGCCGCGCCAGAAGTCCTGCGAGCGGCGCGCCTCGAAGACCTCGAGCGGTGTGCCCTGCTGCTCGACCCATGGGTAGTAGCCCAGGGTGAAGATGCGGTTGCGGTCGCGCTCCGTGCACTCGATCATGTTGCCGGTGTCGATGGACGAGAGGTGGGTGCCCACGATCTCGGCCGCGTCGACCTCGGAGAAGCCGTCGGCAAACCGTCGCGCGAGTGTCTTCTCCCTCTCGCTCGGGTAGAGCGCACTGCCGTCGGTGGCGACCGTGACGATCGCGTCGTCCGCCCCGAGGCCGAGCAACTTGGCCGTCTTGATGGCGGCGATGACGTTGCAGATGGATGAGAAGCCGAAGTGGGTCAGCGCCTCGACGAGTTCGGGGCCCGCACCGTGGCGGCCCGCCAGGTACTTCTGGCCCGCCGGCGTGTTGAACACCACATCGAGCTCGTCGGTGGCACGGTCGGAGACACCGACGACGATGTCGGTGTTCATCACGTTGTGGATGAGCGGGATGTGCTTGTCGCCGATGCCCTGGATGTGGTGCTCGCCGAAGCCGTTCTCGAGCATCGTGGGGCACTCGAGCGCCTCCACGGCGACGATCTTCGTGCCGTACATGTCCTTCAGCCGGTCACCCGCAGAGATCGTGCCGGCCGATCCGGTGGCCGAGGTGAACGCCGCGAGGCGCAGGTTCGACCTGCCGTTCGCCTTCACGTGCTCGAAGGCATGCGCCAGCGCACGGCCCGTGACCTCGTAATGGCCGACCGGGTTGCCGAACTCGCAGAACTGGTTGAGGATGAAGTTGCCCGGGTCCTTCGCCATCTCGTTGCAGGCGTCGTAGATCTCCTTGACGTTGCTCTCCGTGCCGGGCGTGCGGACGATGTCACCCGGGTCGGAGACCCAGCGGTCCAGCCAGTCGAACCGTTCCTTCGACATCCCTGCAGGGAGCACCGCGACACCGCGCGAGTCCATGAGGCGGCTGATGGCAATGCCACCGCGCGCGTAGTTCCCGGTGGAGGGCCACACGGCACGGTGACGGGTGGGGTCGAACTGGCCGGTGATGACGCGGGGCGCGAAGCACGAGTACGCCGCGAGCACCTTGTGCGCGGTGATCATGGGGAACCTGTCCCCGAACACCACGATCACCGGGCTGTCGATGCCGGTGAGCGAGGACGGCAGGACCACATGGTCGGGCACCTCCACACGGTCGCCGTTCAGGTCGTTGTACCAGTGGACGCGGAAGAGGTTGCGCGGGTCGGCGGCGTCCTTGTCGACGCCCTTCGTCACGGCCGGGTCGATGAGCGAGGGGTCGGCGAGCTGGGCGAACGTGGGCAGCACGATGTCCCGGGCGGCAAAACGACGGACACTGTTGACGAGCGAGGCCTCGTCGACCACCGTTTCGGCGAGGCCGAGCTGGGAGACGAGGGTCTGGGCATCGAGTGCCTGGGAGGTCAGTGTCACGACTCCAGTCTGCCACCGCAGTCGCCGCCGCCGATACCCTGTCCGAACACGCCGGTGTAGCCCAATTGGCAGAGGCAGCAGGTTTAGGTCCTGCGTGTTGGGGGTTCGAGTCCCTTCGCCGGCACGTGCACGTCAACGACCTTCCCACGCCCGCAGTCGTCATCGACCTCGACATCCTGCGGCGCAACCTCGACACGATGTCCAGAGTCCATCCGGGCCACCGGCTGCGCCCCCACGTGAAGGCCCACAAGTCCTCGGGTATCGCCGCAGAACAGGTGCTGATGGGGCACAGGTCGTTCACTTGTGCAACGCCACGCGAAATCCTCGGCCTTGTGGCAACGGGCACAGGCGAGGATTTCCTGCTCGCGAACGAGACCCTCGACGAGAACCGGCTCACGGCACTCGCGGCGGCGCAGGAATCCGCGCTCGTCACAGTGGCGATCGACTCCCGGGACACGCTCCAGGCGGCAGACCGGGCGGGCATCCGCAGCGTCATCATCGACGTCAACATCGGCCTCCCCCGATGTGGCGTGATGCCCGGCGAGGCGGGACGGCTCGCCGACGCCGCGCGGGTCCGCGGAATCAACGTCCGCGGTGTCATGGGCTACGAGGGACACCTCATGATGGTCACGGACCGTGACGAGAAGAAGGCGCGCGTGCACGAGTCCATGGCCGTGCTCGCGGCCGCGCACGCCGACGTCGGCGGTGAGATCGTGTCGGCCGGCGGCACCGGGACCTACGACATGTTCGTCGGCACCACCGTGAACGAGGTGCAGGCCGGCAGCTACGCGCTGATGGACACCCATTACGCCCAGCTCGGGATTCCCTTCGCCCAGGCGATGTGGGTCGTCGGCACCGTGATCTCCGTGAACGACAAGTGGGCCGTGTGCGACGTGGGGCTCAAGTCCCTCGGGATGGACCACGGCAACCCCACGATCGAGGGATACAGCGTGTGGTTCTGCTCCGACGAGCACACGACGTTCGCCCCGGCGGGGAGCTCGCCGCGGATGAGAACCGGCGAGCGTGTGTTCGTGACCCCCGCCCACATCGACCCCACGATGGCGCTGCACGATGTCGCCTACGTGGCCGACCAGTACGGTGGCGTGCTCGGCACCTGGCCGATCGACCTGCGCGGCTGGTGACCCCGCCCCGGCGGGTCAGGCCGGCGACGTGCCCGTGATGCGTGCGATCAGGCCCGGCACCTTGGCCATGGCGCGCCCCCTGTGCGAGACCGCATCCTTCTCCTGTGCCGTCATCTCGGCGAATGTGCGCCCGTCACCCTCGTCGGGCACGAAAATGCTGTCGTAGCCGAACCCGTTCGTGCCACGCTCCTCCGCGGCGATGGTCCCCGCGCACTCACCCGTCTCGTAGTGCATGTCGCCCTGCCATGACACGATCGCCACGACTGTGCGGAACCGCGCCGACCTGTCCGCGGCACCCTCCAGTGCGGCGAGCAGTTTCGCCCTGTTGCGCGCGTCGTCGGGTGGCTCCCCCGCGTAGCGGGCCGATCTCACGCCGGGCTCACCCCCGAGAGCGTTCACCTCAAGACCGGTGTCGTCAGCGATCGCCCATCCCTCCACGTGGTTCGCCACCTCGACGGCCTTGATGACCGCGTTGCCCTGCAGCGTGGGGGCCGTCTCCTCCACGTCGCCGATTGACCCGGGGCGCGGCACCAACTCGACCCGCGGGGGCATCAGCCGTGCGAGCTCGGCGACCTTCGCGGGGTTCGCGCTCGCGCAGACGAGGCGCACGTGCCTCAGCGGCCGATCGGCCGGGGGTCCGGGGCGGTTGTGACGAGGCTGGACTGGAGATCGAAGATGCGGTCGAGTCCCGAGTGCGCGAGCTCGAGCAGCGCGTCCAGCTCACCACGCGAGAATGCGAGGCCCTCGGCAGTGCCCTGGACCTCGACGAACCTCGACTCTCCGCCGCCGACGGGCCGCAGCATGACGACGTTCATGTCGACCTCGGCAGTGGAGTCCTCTGCGTAGGGAAGATCGAGCACCGGGACACCGTTGTGCACTCCCACGGAGATGGCGCCGCAGTACGAGTGAAGAGGGTTCTCCTTGATCGCACCGTTCTGCACGAGCCTCGTGACCGCGTCGTGGAGGGCGAGGTACCCGCCGCAGATGCTCGCGGTGCGCGTGCCGCCGTCCGCCTGCAGGA
>SXYT01000114.1 GCA_005788205.1 Actinomycetota bacterium
CCGTGCCGCGTGCGTGCGTGCTGCTGGCCGACATGCTCGGGGAGGCGGTCGTGCGCTTCGCCCTGGTCCCGGCCAACACTGTGACGCCATCAGCCACGCTCGAGTTGCCCGGGATCATCGACATGCAGGGCAACGGTGACGAGGGAATCCTCGCGAACGGGTGGGTGCTGGGGCTCGCCGCACCGACGAAGAGACAGTGCCCGGACACACCCACCACAAACCTCCGGGACTTCATCACGCGGTTCCCGGGCCCCGCGGCCCGGAGCATCGTTGACCTCGTGAATGACGAGATCGTGCGGGTCGAGTGCGTCCGCCCGAACGGCTGAGAGCGGCCGCGGATAATCTCCGACCATGGACGATGCGAACGTGAGTGACTTCCCCCTGAGGCAGTTCATCGGGATGACGCTCGAGCGCACGGCGCCCGGACTGGCGACAGCCCGGGCCTCGGCGGGCCCGGTGCACCACAACCCGCACGGTTTCGTTCACGGTGGCGTGGTCTTCACCCTGGTCGACACCTCCATGGGGGCCGCCGTCATGTCGATGCTCCCCGAGGGCCAGCGTTGCTCCACGATCGAGTGCCAGGTGCGGTTCCTCCGCCCGGTGACGGTGGCCGATCTCACGTGTGTGACCACGGTCGTGAAGCCGGGCCGGCGTGTGTTCCACCTGGAGTCACGCGTGACCACGAGTGACGGCACGGTCGTCGCCATCGGCTCCGGCAGCTTCGCGGTGGTCGACCTCTAGGCGTTGGGGAAGGCGCGGGCGATCTGCGCTGCCGCCCTGTAGGCGACCTCGGCGGGACCCTTCTCGTCCTCGCGCAGCAGGTTCGCCATGATCCGCAGGACCCACTCCATGAGCGTGCGGCTCTGCATGCCGACGCGGGAGAGTTCGCGCATGAGGGCAGGCCGTCCGATGATGCGGGCGAAGAGCCGCGCGACCTTGAAGTACTGGCCGTACTCGTCGTCGATGAGTGTCTGGTACCTGAGCAGCGCGGCTGCGTTGCCGGTGGCGATCGCCTCGCCGATGACCTCGGCTGCCATGCGCGCCGTCTCGTACGCGTAGTCGATGCCCTCACCGTTGAACGGGTTGACGGAGCCCGCCGCATCACCGACCACGATGTACGTGGGCCCGACTTTCGGGCCGACGGAGCCGCCCATCGGGATGCGGCCGCTGGTGGCGCGCTGCGTCGGGTTGTCCGGGTCGATGCCCCAGTCGTCCGCGACCATGTGGGCGTACGCATCCAGCAGTTGCGTGGTGTTGACGCTCTTGAAGTCGCGGAACGTGGAGAGAAGTCCCACCCCGATGTTGATCGTGCCGTCGCCGACGGGGAAGATCCACCCGTACCCGGGCATGGAGTTCCCGTTGCGGTCCTTCACGTCGAGTGCGGACTCGATCCACGGCTCGGCATGGCGGGGGCTCTCCCAGTACGTGCGGATCGCGGTTCCGTAGGGCATCTGCTTGGCCCGTGACGTGCCGAGCGAACGGCCGAACCGTGAGTTTGCGCCATCGGCGACGATGACGTACTGCGCGCGCAGCTCGAACGTGGAGTGCGTCTCCTTGTCGGTCACGACGGCACCGCGGAGGAGTCCGCGCTCGAGGATCGGCTGGTTCGCCTCGTGACCCTGCAGCAGCTCGGCACCCGCTGACTCGGCGTTGAGCGCGACCATCTGGTCGAGTTCGCGCCTGCGCACGACGTAACCGTGCTGCGGGTACACCGAGTGCGATGGCCACTGCAGCTCGAGCGCCTTGCCGTGCGCCGTCGCGCGCAGCCCCTCGTACCGGTGGAACCGCTCGAGCGAACCGGCGAGCCCCATGTCGGTGATCTGCTTCACTGCACGCGGGGTGAGACCGTCACCGCACGTCTTCTCGCGCGGGAACGATTTTTTCTCCACGATCGTGACGCGGTGACCCGCACGGGCGAGCCAGTATCCGGCGGCCGCGCCGGCAGGCCCGCCGCCGATGACGAGCACATCCGTCTCTCGGGCGGGCGCGTTCGGGACTGCGACTGTTGTGTTGTCTTCCATGGGGGACCGACCTTCAGGGGAAAGGTCAGGTCACGATACGCCCGTTACTTGGCGGTTGATTCTCTCGGCTCCGTGCCAACCGCAACAGGTGCCGGCATGAGAGTGGCGAAGTCCTTGTCCACCGTGTCGAACGAGGTCGTGCCGGCCTCGAGGCCCTTGAAAATCTCAGACTCCGACGAGCACCAGTGCTCGTACTCGGCAGCCCACTTCTCGTCGGTCTTGGCTGCGTCGCTCAGGTCGTAACGGACGTGACACACGACAGCAAGGATCTCGGCCTCGGTCAGGGCACCGCCGGCCTTCTCGCCCTGCATGGGCATGGGGTTGCCGTTGTAGGAAAGCGGGGCATGGGCACCGCCCTCGCGGTCGGGGTTGCCGTAGGCCTTCAGGCCGGCAGCCACGTACTGCTGGCTGCCGGTGTAGACGAAGTTCAGCATGTCCTCGATCTGGGGGAAGGTCTTCAGGACCTCGCCCTGGTAGAGGGCCCGGCCGGCACCGCCGGCACCGTCGCCCCCGTGACATCCGGCACACCCTGCGTAGACCTCAGTTCCGATTGACAACGGACCTGCCTCAACCTTTTCTGCTGGCGTCAGCGCAACGAAGTACATGAAGGCCCAGACAGGCAGCAAAGCCAAGCCAGACATGGCCCAGAACGGAATCTTGCGGCGCTCTTTGGCGGCCTTCACGTACGGCGGGTCGGGCTTTTCGACTTTCACCGCCGGTGCCGCCGAGGCCTTGGCCGGGGTGGCAGATTCAGTCTTGGCAGGGACCGAGCTGGCGGCAGGAGCGGCGCCGGACGCCTCGCCCGAGGCCTCAGCCCGGCGGGCCTTGGAGCGGTTCAGAAGGTGCTCGGGAATCTCGGTCACTGCAAATACCTCAACTGGCGGACGAATACCGCGTCCCGGGTGGGTCGGGCCGCGCCTGCGACAGGGGCGTGAAGATCCTCCCGCGGACGTCCCCACGATAGACAACAACTCGTCTCG
>SXYT01000115.1 GCA_005788205.1 Actinomycetota bacterium
GCGGATTTCTGCCTCACAGCCCAGCAACTCAACGCCGAGAGCGCGGCCACCCACGGGAACGACCCCACGGCCATGAGCGACCCCGCGGCAATGGAGAAGGCCTGGGGAACGATCATTGCCTCGTCCCAGAAGCTGTTCGACGAGGCCCCGCTCGACGTGAAGAGCGACGTGAAGGCCATGCTGGGGGGCATGCAGGCCATGGATGCCCTCTATGCCCAGTACAAGTACAACCTGGCGGAGATGAAGTCGGTCCCCGAGGTCGCCGAGAACCTGGACAAGATCGCGAACGACGCGGACATCGCGGAGGCATCGCAGCGCTTCCGCAAGTTCATGGCGCGCAACTGCGGTCTCTAGCAACCGGCAGGGCCGGTCTCGACCCACTCCACCCCTTGCGGGACGACACACCCATTCGTCACGATCATGGTGCGGGGTCAGCCGGACACCGCATCGAAAGGAAGCAAGTGGCAGAACCAGATCCCAGGTGGGTGGCAGGCCCATTGTTCACGTCAGCTATGGCACTCGCCGTGGAGCACCACGCCAAGCAGGCGCGCAAGCGGGACAATGAGCCCTACCTCGGGCACCTCCTGTCGGTCGCGGGCAACGTGATCGAGGCCGGGGGCTCAGAGACGCAGGCCGCGGCCGCCCTCCTCCACGACATCAACGAGGACCAGCACGTCTCGTTCGAGGTCATCGCGGACAGGGTCTCACCGCTCGTCGCCGACATCGTCCGCAACTGCAGCGAGCGGGAGGAACCGGAGGGAACAGACCGCTCGGGCACCTGGGCCGATCGCAAGCAGATGGCACTCGACCACCTCCGCGAGATGGACAGTTCCGACCAGTCGCTCCTCGTGAAACTGGCCGACAAAGTCAACAACAGCGAGAAGGCCGTGCGGGACTTCGCTCGCTGGAAGCGGGAGAACGGCGGCGCCGAGGGTTTCTGGGGCGAGTTCAACGCCGGGGACTCCTGCCAGCAGTGGTGGTACACCAGCCTCCTCACAGCGTTCCGGGAGAAGGAATACACCCCGCTCGGCCGGACACTGCTCGACAGGTTCGCTGCCGCGGTCGACGCACTCTTCGACGGCCGCACCATCGCGCAGTGCACGTCCGGCCACCAGCACGGCACGGCGGCGCAGCAATGATGACCGAGGGCTGGGATTTCAGCGCGCGCGAGGAGATCCTCGCCGGACTGGACAGCAACATCGTCACGGTCATCGACTGGTTCGTGCTGGAGGGAGGCCATCACAACGAGCAGGTGCTCGGCGAGGAGAACCTCGACGAGGCCGAACTGGGTGGCATCCGCTACTTCATCGGCGAGCCCACCAGCGACCTCGACTCGGGCGACGTGCTCGAGATCGCCGCACTCGTCACCGAGGGCTCCCCCCTCGGGTCCGCCGCGCTGCACGCCTGCACCGGTCCGGCAGTCGCCGCTCTCGGTCTGACAGACGAGCATCTCCTCGTGGAGTTCCCCGCCGGCGAATCGGCCGACATGTGGGTCGCACTCCGGCTGCGGCAAGCGGAACTGGACAACCCCGAACTGCTTGATTCGCGCATGCGCGCCCTGGTCGCCCTCGCCGGGGCGGCCACGGAGGCACTGCGATGACCACCCAGCCCGTCAGGAGATCCTGCTGATGCCCTCATGGTTCGGCGGCGGCTGCCTGGGATGGACCCTCGCGATCATCCTGTGGTGCGTACTCGCCGTGGTGTTCCCCATCGTCATCATCGGATGGGTCATCATCATCGGCGGTGTGCTCGGCGCCATCGGTGGCGGCGGGGGCGACGGCTAACGGGCCACTGACGCCACGAACTGCTCCACTGCGGGCAGATCGTTCGGCAACATCACGGTTCTCTCGGGTCGGCCCATCAAGTCGGCGAGGTGGTCAGGAAGCCCGGGCCGCACGCCGGTCGCGCGCTCCACTGCATCCGGGAACTTCGCGGGGTGTGCGGTGGCCATGGTGACCATGGGAATGCCCTCGCGCATGTTCTCCCGTGCGACCTTCACCCCCACGGCCGTGTGGGGGTCGATGAGCATCCCCGCGGTCTCGTGCACGGACCTGATCGTCACGAGGGTGTCGTGGTCGGAGGCCCGCGACGCACGGAACACCGGCGCGATCCACTCGTCGTACTGGTCGGCCTCCACGAGCAGGGACCCCTTGTCGCGGAACCGCCCCAGTTGCTCCCGGGTCACGGCGCCGTCGCGGCCGTTCATCTCGAACAGCAGTCGCTCGAAGTTGGATGACACCTGGATGTCCATGCTGGGGCTGAGGGTGGGCTGAACGCCTGTGGCGCGCATCTCGTGTGTCTCGAAGAACCTGGTGAGGATGTCGTTGTCGTTGCTGGCGACCACCAGGCGCCCGATTTTCGCCCCCATCCGGCGCGCGATCCAGCCGCTCAGCACGTTGCCGAAGTTGCCGGTGGGGACGGTCACGTCGATCTCGCCGCCGATCCGGCGCGCGGCCTCCACGTAGTAGACGACCTGGGCCATCACCCGCGCCCAGTTGATGCTGTTCACCGCGGAGAGGTTGTGCCGCTCCCGGAACGGGGCGTCGTTGAACATGGCCTTCACGAGGTCCTGGCAGTCATCAAACGTGCCGTCGACTGCCACCGTGTGCACGTTGGGCGAGTCGACTGTGGTCATCTGGCGCCGCTGCACCTCGCTCACCCGGCCGTGCGGGTAGAGAATGACGATGTCGACGTTGTCGCAGCCCTTCACCCCGTCGATCGCGGCGCTCCCGGTGTCGCCGCTGGTGGCACCCACGATCATCACTCGTTCGCTGCGCGCAGTGAGGATGGAGTCGAACAGCCGACCGAGGAGCTGGAGAGCCACGTCCTTGAAGGCGAGTGTCGGGCCATGGAAGAGCTCCATCAGCTGGTGACCCGGCTCGAGGCCCACGAGCGGGACCACCCCGGGATGGCGGAACCCGGAGTACGCGCCGTCGCAGAGGGCGGACATCTGCTCACGTGTGAAGTCGCCCCCGACATACGGCATCAGCACCTCGGCGGCGAGCGCGGCGTAGCCGTCGGGCAGCGAGGCGGGCAACGACGGCCAATGCGAAGGCACATAGAGCCCGCCGTCGGTGGCGAGGCCGGCGAGGACGACGTCGGCAAAACCGAGTTCCGGCGCTGTGCCGCGTGTGGAGACGTAGCGCACGGGCCTACTCGCCGATGACGCGCAGCACATCAGACGTGCGCCGCACCACACTGAGGTCGCGGAACTCGCGCAGGCACGCCTGCACGTCAGACTCGCGGGCATCGTGGGTGATGAACACCAGGCGGGCGTCGGTGCCGATGCCCTCCTGCTCGGCGGCACGGATGCTGACCCCGTGCGCGGCGAAGATGCCGGTGATCGCATGCAGCACGCCCGGCTTGTCCTCCACGTCGAGGCTGACCAGGTACTGACTGCTCGTCTCGTCGATCGGCACCACGGGGACGCGCGCGAACGAGCCGATCGTGCCGTGCGTTCCCTTCACCAGGTTGACGGCCGCATCGATGACGTCGCCGAGGACTGCTGATGCCGTGGGGAGACCGCCGGCCCCGCGCCCGTAGAACATGAGCGAACCGACCGCGTCACCCTCCACGAAGACGGCGTTGTAGCTGTCGCGCACACTGGCGAGGGGGTGCGTGAGGGGGACCATCGCGGGGTGCACGCGCACGGCCACGGAATCACCCTGGCGCTCCGCGATGCCGAGCAGTTTGACCACGTACCCGAGGCGCTTCGCGATCGCGATGTCCGCGGCCGTGATGCCGCTGATGCCCTCGTGGTACACGTCCCCGGCCACCACCTTCGCGCCGAACGCGATGCTCGCGATGATGGCGGACTTCGCCCCGGCGTCGAAACCCTCGACGTCGGCGGTGGGGTCGCGCTCGGCGAAGCCGAGGCGCTGCGCCTCCGTGAGCGCCGCTGAGTACTCGGCGCCGTCCTCAGTCATCTTCGTGAGGATGAAGTTCGTGGTGCCGTTCACGATGCCCATGACGCGGCGCACCGGCTCCCCACGGAGGGACTCCCTCAACACGCGCACGAGAGGGATGCCGCCGGCAACGGCCGCCTCGAAGAGAAGGTCCGCCCCGGCCCGGTCGGACTGTGCCCACAGCTCGTGACCGACGTTCGCGAGGAGTTCCTTGTTGCCGGTCACCACCGGCTTGCCGGCGGCGAGGGCGGTGGAGATGAGTTCCCGTGCCGGCTCGATCCCGCCGATCAGCTCGACCACGAGGTCGACCTCCGGATTCTCGACGACGGAACGGGCATCGCGCACGAGCACACCGTCGGCCAGCGTGACGTCACGGGCCTTCGACACGTTGCGGACCGCGACCTTGACGACCTCCAGGCGGATACCCGTGCGCGCCTCCACCATGTCGGCCTGGGTTGCCACGAGCTGCACGAATGCAGACCCGACGTTGCCGCAACCGAGGACGCCGATGCGCACCGTGCGCGAGGCGGAGGGAACCTGTGTCATAGGGACCTCAGCCTACGGCTGGGCCTGTGGACAACGGTGGGGAATTCCCCCGGGCCCCTTGCGGGGCGGGGGTTTCACCATTCGTCGGACTCTGACTCCCCCTCCCCGAAGTCACCGTCCACGTCATCCGGGCCGAGATCGTCCTCCATGAGGTCGTCGCCGTCGAGGAGGTCCAACATCTCGAGGTACGTGAGGCCGCACGACGTGCACCTCTGGTCGTTCGTGAACCCGATCACGGGTGCACTGCACTCCGGGCAGAACTCGATCTCGCGCATGGCAACCTCCTGGTCACCGCCACCGTACGGCGGGTGTGCGTCACCCCTGCGGGACGTGCATCACTCAGGTGTCGAGGCGGACGAGGTCCTCGTAGGTCTCCCTGCGGACCACGACCCTTGCCGCGCCGTCGGCGACGAACACCACTGCTGGGCGCGGGACCCTGTTGTAGTTGCTCGCCATGGAGTGACCGTACGCACCGGTGACGGGAGTGACGAGCAGGTCGCCCGGGCGGACACCCCCGGGCAGTGCCGCATCCTCGATCAGCACGTCGCCGCTCTCGCAGTGCTTCCCGACCACCCGTGCCCGCGCCGGACGGGGGTCATCGGTGCGCGCGGGGTCGAACGCCTCGTACGTGCTGCCGTAGAGCATCGGGCGGAGGTTGTCGCTCATGCCGCCGTCGACGGCCACGTAGTCACGCACACCGGGGATGGTCTTCACCGTGCCCACGGTGTACACGGTCATGCCCGCGGTCGCCACGATGCTGCGTCCGGGCTCCACGCGCACCACGACACCGGACGGCAGGCCCGCGGTGGCCGCACGGATCGCGCCGGCCCACTCGGCCATGGTCGGCGCCGATTCGTCGCCCGTGTACGCCACGCCGAGCCC
>SXYT01000019.1 GCA_005788205.1 Actinomycetota bacterium
CGTCGAGATGCTCGGCAATGTCTCGTTCGGTGACTACTTCAAGTCGGATGCGATCCCGTGGGCCTGGGAGCTCGTGACGGAGAGGCTCGGGTTCGACGGTGACCGCCTCTGGATCACGGTCCACGAGAGCGATGACGAGGCCGAGGCCATCTGGCACGACCAGATCGGGGTGCCGATGGACCGCATCCAGCGGCTCGGTGACAAGGACAACTTCTGGCAGGCCGGCGACACCGGGCCGTGCGGGCCGTGCTCCGAGATCCACATCGACAGGGGTCCTTCGTTCGGCCCGGACGGCGGCCCCCTCAATGACCCGCACGGCGACAGGTTCATGGAGTTCTGGAACCTCGTCTTCATGCAGTACAACCAGGCGCAGGACCGCTCCCGCACGGCGTTGCCCCGTCCCAGCATCGACACCGGCGCCGGGTTGGAGCGCATACTCGCACTCCGCCAGGGGGTCGACTCGGTGTGGGAGACGGACGTGCTGTTCCCGCTCGTCGACCGGGCTTCGTCCCTGACCGGTGCGTCGTACGTGCCCGGCGACTACGGGCACCGCGACAGTTTCAGCCTCCGCGTGCTCGCTGAGCATGCCCGGTCGTCCACCATGCTCATCAACGACGGTGTCTTTCCCTCCAACGAGGGTCGCGGCTACGTGTTGCGGCGCATCATCAGGCGCGCGATCAGGCATGCGTTCCTCCTCGGCACGGAGAAACTCGTGATGCCAAGCCTGTCGGAGATCGCCATCGACGTGATGGGGCGCGCCTACCCGGACCTCCACGGGAACAGGGACTTCATCCTCGGGGTGCTCACGAAGGAGGAGGAACGGTTCCGCCACACACTGAAGACCGGGCTCGCCATCCTCGAGGACGGCATCTCGGACGGCACACAGGTGCTGTCGGGGTCATCGGCGTTCCTCCTGCACGACACCTACGGCTTCCCCCTCGAGCTCACGCAGGAGATCGCTTCGGAGCGCGGTGTCGAGGTCGACACGGCCGGATTCGACACCGAGATGCAGGAGCAGCGCCGACGCGCCAAGGAGGCCCGTCGGTCGGGGCGCGCGGACGAGGACCGCGTCGAGTCGTACCGCGCGGTCATGGAACAGCACGGCACCACTGACTTCGTCGGTTACTCGCACGACACCGCCCAGTCGACCGTTCTCGCGGTGGTTGCCGGCGACGACGGGACGGTCGAGGTGTTCCTCGACCACACGCCCTTCTATGCGGAGAGCGGCGGCCAGGTCGGTGACACGGGCCGGATCTACTGCGCCGACTTCGAGGTCGATGTGCTCGACACGACGTTCGCCCTCCCGGGCCTGCGCCGCCACGTGTGCCGTGCGGTGCGCGGGGAGGTCGAGGAGGGTGCATCGGTCACGGCCACGATCGATGTCGCGGCCAGGACCGCCACGCGGCGCAACCACACCGGCACCCACGTGCTGCACTGGGCGCTGCGGAGCGTGCTCGGTGAGCACGTCAAGCAGGCGGGCTCGCTCGTCTCGCCGGACCGCCTGCGTTTCGACTTCAGTCACTACGCCGCCTTGACCCCCGACGAGATCCGCCGCATCGAGGACCTGGCGAACCGCGAGGTGCTCGCGAACACCGGTGTCGACGCGTTCGAGACATCAAAAGACGAGGCTCTCGCCGCCGGTGCGATCGCCTTCTTCGGCGACAAGTACGGCGACACGGTGAGGGTCCTGCGTGCCGGGAGCTCCGTGGAGCTGTGCGGGGGCACCCACGTGTCCGCCACCGGCGACATCGGCACCATCAAGATCGTCTCCGAGGGCAGCATCGGGTCGAACCTGCGGCGCATCGAGGCTGTCACCGGCGCCAACACGGTCCGGCTGGTGCAGGGCTATGACGACGTGCTCGCACGCGCGTCCGCGCTCGTCGGCGCCAAGCCCGAGGACCTCGTGGGCGGTGTCGAGCGGCGCATCGAGGAACTGCGCGCCGCGCAGGACGAGGTGAAGGCCCTCCGTGCCCGTCTCGCGAGCGGCCGCGCAGCCGAGCTCTCCGCCGGTGCCGAGGCAGGAACGGTCGTGCAGCGCATCGACGGGTTGACGGCCAATGACCTGCGTGATCTCGCGATCGCGGTGCGCCAGCAGGGTGTTCCCGTGGTGGTGCTCTGCGGCATCACGGACACCGGCGGTGTGTCACTGGTGGCGGCAGTCAGCCAGGGGATCGACGTCCAGGCGGGCGATCTCATCAAGGAGGCGGCACGCAGTGTCGGCGGGGGCGGTGGCGGGAAGGGCGACGTCGCGACCGCGGGCGGCAAGAACCCCGACGGCATCGACGAGGCGCTGCGCATCGCGGGCGAGAGGGCCAGGGCGGCCTCCGCCCTCTCCTGACCGCCGCCAAGTACCGTTCGGTCGTGCGCGTTCTCGGAATTGACCTCGGGACGAAGAGGATCGGTGTCGCCGTGAGCGACCGCAGCGGCTCGGTGGCCTCGCCGCTTCTCGTGCTGCAGCGTGCCAAGTCGCGCCGCGCCGACCATGCCGAGATTGCCCGTCTCGTGCGGGAGGAAGAAGCAGAGGCTGTCATCGTCGGCCTGCCCCTCAACATGGACGGCTCCCGCGGTCCCGCCGCTCGGTCAGCCCAGGCCGAGGCCGATGAGCTCGTTGCGGTGGTCGGTGTGCCGGTCCACGTCCACGACGAGCGCCTCACGACCGTGACGGCAGAGCGCTCCTTGAAAGAGGCGAATCTCGACGCCAAGCAGCGCCGGCTGGTCGTCGACAAGGTGGCTGCGGCGATACTCCTGCAGTCATGGCTCGACTCCCGGCAGGGTGGCCATGGCGGCGCCTGACCCGGGCCGTGACCCGCTCCTGGCCGGTGACTGGGTGACGGACCCCTGGGACGAACCTGGTGCGCTCCCGGAGGATGCGTTCGAGGAGGAGCCGCCGGCGTTCGACGGCGCCAAGGGGCCGCTGCGCAGGCTCGCGACGGTGTTCATCGTGGTGGTCCTGCTCCTCGGGCTCTCCGGGCTGTGGGTCGTGCGCCAACTGAACCCATCCGGCGAGCCTGGTGCCGCGGTGAACTTCACGGTGGGCGAGGGCGACACCCTCGAGAGCGTCGTGTCGCGTCTCAGCGACGAGGGCATCATCGGCAACGAGAGACTCTTCTCGTGGTACGTGCGCTCGCGCGGGGGGCTCTCGCCGGCGCCCGGCTACTACTCGTTGAGGCCCGGCGACAGGGCGGGCTCCGTCGTGGATGCCCTCTCGACGCCTCCCGCGCAGACCTTTGTGAACGTCACCTTCCCGGAGGGCTTCACGGTCGCGCAGATGGCCGCGCGCCTCTCGGAGAAGATGACGTTCTTCTCCGCGTCCGACTTCCTCGCGGCGGCGGCGGACGGGTCCGCGACATCGGCCCTCGCGCCGGCGGGCACCTCGTCGATGGAGGGCCTGCTGTTCCCCGACACGTACCAGGTCTCGGGTGATGACACCGAGAGCAGGGTCGTCGCCCGCCTCGCCTCGATGATGGAGCGTGTCGCCCGCCAGGAGGATCTCGAGTCCGGCGCCGCGTTGCTCGGCTTCACGCCGTACGAGGTGCTCATCGTCGCCTCGATGATCGAGCGGGAGGCAAAGGTGGAGGCGGACCGGCCAAAGATCGCCCGGGTGATCTACAACCGGCTCGCGAAGACAGGCCCCGAGCGGATGAGGCTGGAGATCGACGCGACACTCCTCTACGGCGCTGACCCGGCTGCCTCGTTCGCGGACCTGAAGGCGACGGATGGCCCCTACAACACCTACACCCGTTTCGGCCTGCCGCCGACCCCGATCGCGAACCCAGGGCGCGCGTCGATACGTGCAGCCCTTGCTCCCTCCGGCACCCCGCCGAAGACCGACGAAGCCTGCGCCGGTCTCCCGCGCGCGGTCAAGTGCGAGTACCTGTACTACGTGGTCGCAGACAGGGACGGCTCGCATGCGTTCGCGTCGACCTACGAGCAGCACCTCGTGAACGTGGACAAGGCGCGTGCCGCGGGGTTGCTGTCGTGACCGCGCCGTCTCGCCGCCGCGCGGCCGTCATCGGCACGCCGGTGTCGCACAGCCTCTCGCCCGCCATCCACCGTGCCTCCTTTGCCGCACTGGGTGTCGAGTGGAC
>SXYT01000116.1 GCA_005788205.1 Actinomycetota bacterium
CGAGCAGATGATCACGCAGTTGTCCTTGCGGTCGCGCATGACCTCCAGTTCGTACTCCTTCCACCCCACGATGGAGGTCTCGATCAGGATCTCGCTGATCGGGCTCGCATCCAGACCGTTCCGGGCCACCGCACGGAACTCGGCCAACGTGTTCGCGATCCCGGTGCCGCGACCGCCGAGAATGTACGCGGGACGGATGATGACGGGCAGACCGATCTCCGCGAGGACCCGGTCGGCCTCTTCCATGTCGTGGGCGATGCCGCTGCGCGGCACGCGGAGGCCGATCTCGAGCATCGCCTGCTTGAACTTGTCGCGGTCCTCGGCGGTGGCGATCGCCTCCGCGTTCGCACCGATGAGCTCAGGCGTGCCCGGCACACCGACGAGCCCCTGGCCGTGCAGGGCCATCGCGAGGTTGAGGCCTGTCTGACCACCGAGCGTCGGGAGCACAGCGTCGGGCTTCTCCCTCTCGATGATGCGCGCGAGGATCTCGGGGGTGAGCGGCTCGATGTAGGTGCGGTCCGCGAAATCGGGGTCGGTCATGATCGTGGCCGGGTTCGAGTTGGCGAGGATGACCCTGTACCCCTCCGACTTCAGCACGCGGCACGCCTGGGTGCCCGAGGAGTCGAACTCGCATGCCTGTCCGATCACGATCGGACCCGAGCCGATGATCAGGATGTTCTCGAGGTCGTTGCGGCGGGGCATCAGTGGTTCTCCATGAGGTCTGCGAACTGGGCGAAGAGGTAGCGGCTGTCATGCGGGCCGGGACCCGCCTCCGGGTGGTACTGGACGCTGAACGCCCGATGCCCGGTGATGCGCATCCCCTCGTTCGTGTTGTCGTTGAGGTTGACGTGCGTGATGTCGGCCACCCCGGACAGCGAGTCGGGATCGACGCAGAAGTTGTGGTTCTGGCTGGTGATCTCGACGCTCCCGGTCGCGATGTTGCGCACCGGGTGGTTCCCGCCGTGGTGGCCGAAGGGAAGCTTGAAAGTGTGCCCGCCGAAGGCGCGCGACAGGAGCTGGTGCCCGAGGCAGATCCCGAACGTGGGAACACCGGCCTCGACGATCCCGCGGATCGCGGTCGTCGCTCCGGCGACCATCCCGGGGTCACCGGGGCCGTTCGAGAGGAACACCCCGTCGGGGGACATGGCAAGAACCTCCTCGGCCGTTGTGGAGGCCGGCACGACAGTCACCCGCGCGATGTCCGAGAGACACCGCAGGATCGTCGTCTTGATGCCGAAGTCGTACGCCACGACCGAGAACCTGCCGCCCTCGACCGTGTACGGCGCGGGCGTCGTGACCTCGGCAACGAGATCCACGCCCGACGTGCCCCTGTCGGCGCGGGCCGCTGCGAGGAGGGTCGCTTCGTCTGCCGTCCCGAAGGCACCCCGAAGGGAGCCTGCGTCCCGCAGGATCCTGGTGAGGCGCCGGGTGTCGAGGCCGGCGATGCCGGGCAGGCGGTTCGCGGCGAGCATGCCGTCCAGGCCCTCGGTGGCCCGCCAGTTGCTGTGCCTGCGGGCCATCTCACGCACTATGACTCCCCGCGCGAACGTGCCGCGGGATTCGTTGTCAGCGCCGGTCGTGCCGTAGTTGCCGATGTGGCTGTTCGTGAAGGTGATGATCTGGCCGGCGTACGACGGGTCCGTGATGACCTCCTGGTACCCGGTCATCACCGTGTTGAAGACCACCTCACCGGCCGCGATGCCGTCCGCGGGGACGTGCCCGATCCCCTCGCCCTCGAAGACCGAACCGTCCTCGAGCACGAGCTGTGCCTCCGTGATCGACGTCGTCATGCCAGTGCCTTTCCGTTCTTGACGACCGTGCGGCCGTTGTGGATGGTGTGGATGTTGCGCCCGCGCAGTTCCATCCCGTGGTACGGGGTGTTCGTGCTCCGGCTGGCGAGTGCGTCGCGCGACACGGTCCACACCTCCGCTGCGTTCCAGACGGCGATGTTCGCGGGCTCCCCGGGCGCGACGGGGCGGCCATGGGTGTCCGAGATGCCGGCGATGCGCGCGGGGTTCCATGACATCAGCTCGCACAGCCGCCGGGGATCAGGGTTGACCGCAGTGACGAGCACCCCGAGCGCGGTCTCCAGCCCGAGCATCCCCGGGGGTGCCTGGTCGAGCGGGAGTTCCTTCGTGTGCGCAGCGTGCGGGGCGTGGTCCGTGGCGACTGCATCGATCGTGCCGTCGGCGATTCCCGCCTTCAGCGCCGCGATGTCCTCACGCGTGCGCAGCGGCGGGTTCACCTTGAACACGGGGTCCCAACCTGCGAGCAGATCGTGGTCGAGCGCGAGATGGTGCGGCGCGACCTCGGCGGTGACGGGGAGACCGTCGGCCTTTGCGCGACGCACCAGCTCGACGCTGCCGGCGGTGGACAGGTGGAGAAAATGCATCGGTGCACCCGTGAGCCGCACCAGCTCGATGTCCCTGTGGAGCATCAGCTCCTCGGCGACGGACGGCCAGCCCGGCACGCCCATGTTCGAGCAGCACGATCCCTCGTGCATGACGGCCCCCTCAGTGAGCCGCGCGACCTCGCAGTGCTGGGCGAGCGTGACACCGAGGTCGCGGGCGTACTCGAGAGCCCGCCTCATCAACAGGGGGTCCTGGACGCCGTTCCCGTCGTCCGTGAACAGCCGCACCCCGGCCCCCGCGAGCGCCGCATAGGGCGCGAGAGCAGCGCCGGCACGACCGACCGTGATGCACCCGGCTGGGTGGACATCGACGAGACCCGCCCTGCGGCCCTGCTCGCGCACGAACTCGACGACCATCACGGAATCCTGCGCCGGATCGGTGTTCGGCATGGCGACGACGGCGGTGTACCCGCCGATGGCTGCGGCCCTGCTGCCCGTCTCGATTGTCTCGGCCTCTTCCCTGCCGGGTTCGCGCAGGTGGGTGTGGAGATCCACGAATCCCGACGACACATGACAACCTGCCGCGTCGAGGACCTCGTCGCCGTCCAGTCCGGGACCGACCTCCGTGACCACGCCGTCCACGATCAGCACGTCGGCTGCCGCGACCGAGCCGGGGTTGACCACCGTTCCACCCTTCACGACCAGTCTCTTCTTCGATGCCACTGTCATCTCCCTTTGTCCCTGTGCATGCCCGTGGGCCGGCCCATCGTCCAGTCAGTTCCGTCCGTCGCGATCATGCGTCCCCCTGCGACAGGCCCGTTGCCGCGCCCCCGAGGATCGTGAACAGGACCGCCATGCGGACCGCGACACCGTTCGTCACCTGGGCGAGAATCCTCGAACCCGGCAGGGTCGAGGGGTCAACGAGCATCTCGACCCCCCTGTTCATGGGTCCGGGATGCATCACGAGGGCGTGCGCGGGCAGCCGGGCGGCGCGCGCGGCATCGAGGCCGAACCGGGCCGAGTACTCGCCGAGTTCCGGGACTAGCGCGGAGTCCATCCGTTCGCGCTGCATCCTCAGCATGTAGAGGACGTCGCACGAACCGACCACATCGTCGATGCCGTGCGCGGACAGGACCCCGGCAGGCAGGCCGCCCGGCGGGAGCAACGTGGACGGGGCGACGACGGTCACCTCCGCGCCGAGTTTGACGAACACATCCATGTTGCTGCGTGCCACGCGCGAATGCTTGATGTCGCCGATGATCGCGACCCTGCGGCCCGACATCGAGTTGCCGTCCCCGAACGAGCGGGTGATCGTGAAGGCGTCGAGGAGGGCCTGGGTCGGGTGCTGGTGCCAGCCGTCCCCTGCATTGATGACGGCAGCGTCCGTCCACTGCGTGACCGCGGCAGGGACCCCGCTCGACTTGTGCCTCACGACGAAAGCGTCGACCCCCATCGCCGACAACGTCTCGATCGTGTCGCGGAGGCTCTCGCCCTTGTTGACACTCGACGTGGAGACGCTGAAGGTCATCGTGTCGGCCGAGAGCCTCTTGGCGGCGGTCTCGAAACTGAGCCGCGTGCGCGTGCTGTCCTCGAAGAAGACGCTCGCGACGGTGCGCCCGCGCAGGGCGGGCACCTTCGGCACCTGCCGGGAGTTGATCTCCGACATGTGGTCCGCGACATCGAGGAGCCCGGCGATCGCGGCGGCGTCGAGACCGACCGTGGTGAGGAGGTGCTTCATCCGGCCGACACCTCCATCGTGGTGGAGATGACCACGCCCTCGGGCCCGACCGTGACGTCGTCCGCCATGTGGGTGGGCACGTTCTTGCCCACGTAGTCAGGCCGGATCGGGAGCTCGCGGTGTCCGCGGTCGACAATGACCGCGAGCTGCACCGCGCGCGGGCGCCCGTGATCGTTCAGCGCCTCGAGGGCGGCACGCACCGTCCGTCCGGTGTAGAGCACGTTGTCGACGAGCACCACGGTCGCGCCGGTGAGGTCGCAGGGAATGTCTGTGGGGGCTGCGGGTACGACGGGCCTGATGGCCAGGTCATCCCGGTACATCGAGACGTCGACGGTCCCGAGTGCCACCTCCCGGGCAGGCTCGATTGCCGTGATGTTCGCGGCAATCAGCTCGGCGATCCACACCCCGCCGGTCTGGATCCCGACCACGACGAGCGCCCCGGCGCCCTGGTTGCGCTCGACAATCTCATGGGAGATACGCGTGACGGCACGACGGAGGTCATCGCCGTCGAGTATGCGCGTCTCGCGGTGGGTGGCGGCCGGGTTCACTGGCGCGGAGTTGTCGAGGTGTTCTCGGGCAAGAAAAACGCCCCGCGTGCGGGGCGTGCGTGCTTCGTGGAGTGATCCATGCTTTTGTCCTTCCGTTCGGGCCTCACAGGACCCGTTTGACGGCAGGTATGACTCTACACGGTCCCGGGCCGCTTCGCCACCGCCCTGCGGGACGGCCGGGGACGCCGGGCAGTGCCCGGGTCAGGGAGAACCGGGCAGGGCGATCCGACTGAACACGGCCCAGTGGTCGTTGCGGGCGACGGTGCGGAAATCACCGGCGACCGACGCCCAGTCTCTCTTCATGTCGTCGTCCATGGAGAGCGGCAGCACGACCCATTCCACGATGTCTGCGCGGGGGTCCCGGGTCCCCTCGAGCCCGATGTCCGTTCCGTAGAGCACGACGCGGAACGGGTTCGGGAACTGGTACACGTGGACGCGGTGGGCCATGTGGGGTGCGAGCGAGTGGAACACGGACACGGCCGCGTCATCTGGGACCTCGTCGATGATGTCGCGCGCAGAGACGGCCACCGGGTGGGACGCGGGCCAATGGGCGATCTCGTTGCGCGAGACGGGCAGCGCCGTCCACATGAGGCCCGAGACGAGCGAGCAGAGCGCGACGACGGTGACGGCGAGAGGCCGCGAGTCACGGTGGAGCCGGGCCGCCCCCACGACCGTGGCGAAGGCAATCGCCGGCACCGCGACCAAGGAGTAGTGGAACCCGATGTGGAACTGGTACCAGAAGTTGCTCACGACGTTCCCCGCCAGCACGAGGACGCTCACCGCCGCGATCTCGGGGGCGAGCAGGAACACCGGCCCGAACGGCGCGAACATCTGCCAGAGGTAGAACAGGCGCCCTTCGCTCGACAGGTACGACACAACGTTGCCCGGGTTCGTGAACGTCTCCCTCAGGAATCCCCCGACGCCCCCGAACGGGATGCGCCAGGTATTGCGCGTCGGCACACCGATCAACGACCTCATCAACAGGAACATCCCGGCGAGTGACGCGGCGACGGCAGCCAGCGCAGTCGCCGCCCCCCGCCGGCGCTCACCGCGCAGCATCATGACGAGACCGAGCGGGACGAGGACGAGAGAGACGTCCTCCTTCACCGACAGACACAGGACGACGGCGACCCAGTACAGCCTCCAGCGCTTCTCGAACATCGCGTAGAGGGCCACGGGCAGGAACAACCCGAGGAACGAGTCGGGATGGAAGTTCTCGAGATTCGTGCCGTTGACGGCTGGGTTGAGGAGCCACGTCGCCCCGATGACGACCGGGATCACCTGGCCGCCGAGTCGGCGGCGGGCGAAGAAGTACAGCGGGAGGGCCCCGGACGCCACGACCACCGACTGGACCGCCAGCAGCGTCTCCGTCCCCGGCACGAGCCAGTAGAGGGGCACCACGAGGAACATGACGAGTGATGCGTGGTCACCGAGGAGGTTGCGGCCCATGAGGGTGACGAAAGGTGCCTCGAACCTCGACAGCAGCCATGTCCCCTGGTCGTAGAGACCGACGTCGTACGACGACGTGCCGAGGCCCCTGTGGATGTCCCACTGGAGCCTCGTGGCCCACAGTGCATGGAGCCCCACGAGGACGCACATGACGACCGTTGCCACCCTGGGCGTGCGCACCCTCGTTGCGGTGCTCACACCGTCTTCACGACTCCCCCGGGCGAGCCTCGCGCGCCACGGCCGCGAGGACCCCGTTGACGAACCGACCCGAATCGTCCGTGGAGAATCGCTTCGCCAGTTCGACCGCCTCGTCGATGATGACAGCGGTCGGGACGTCGTCGCGTGACGTGAGCTCGAAGACGCCCATCCTGAGGATCGCCCGGTCGAGGACGGGCATCCGCTCGATGGTCCAGCCCTTCGAGTGGTGGGCGATGGTCTGGTTCAGGGAATCCATTGCCGACTCGACACCGTCGACGAGCAGGGACGTCAATTCGGCAGAGACGATCGTCCTCTCACCGATGAGGACGGCCACCGGCACGGACCGCTGCTCGGCCTCGTACAGGAGCATCACGGCCTGCTCGCGCGCCTCCGTGCGGGTGTCGCGGCGGCGTGGTGAGCCGTTGCCCGTGGCCATCAGACGCGCGTGATGTAGTCGCCGGTGCGGGTGTCGACCTTCACCTTGTCGCCGGGATTGACGAACAGCGGGACCTGGATGACCTTGCCGGTCTCGAGCGTCGCCGGCTTGCGGGCACCGCTCACGCGGTCCCCCTGGACGCCGGGCTCCGTCTCTGCGACGGTGAGCTCCGCGGATGCGGGAATCTCCACCGACACGATCTCGCCCCGGTAGGTGGCGATTATCGCCACAGCGGACTCGATGAGATAGTCGGCGGCCTCGCCGAGAGCCGAGGGCCGCACCGTGGTCTGGTCGTACGACTCGGTGTCCATGAACACGAAATCGTCCGCGTCCTTGTAGAGGAACTGCATGTCGCGCTTCTCGAGGATCGCCTGCTCCACCTTGATGCCGGCGTTGAACGTCTTCTCGAGCAGGTTCCCGTTCCGCAGGTTGCGCAGCTTCGTGCGCACGAACGCACCGCCCTTGCCGGGCTTGACGTGCTGGAACTCGACGACCGTGAACAGGCCGTTGTCGAGTTCGAGCGTGATTCCGTTCTTCAGGTCATTCGTGCTGATGGCGGGCATGACAGTTCCTTGGGGGTGTGGGAGAGGATTCGGCAACCTGTTGCGGTCACCACGACGAGGTCCTCGATACGGACTCCACCGACCCCCTTACGATAGAGCCCGGGTTCCACCGTCACCACCTCACCGGCGGACAGGACCTCCTTGCAGGAGGGACCCATGATCGGGGTCTCGTGGATGACCAACCCGACGCCGTGACCCGTTCCGTGCAGGTACTCGTGCTCGACGCCGTGCTCCCGGTACACCGCCCTGACGGCTCCGTCCACCTCCGAGCCGGCCGCCCCCTCGCGAACGACGGACAGGCCCGCGGCCTGTGCCTCGGCGACGATCCCGTGCATGAGCACGAGCGCCGGGTCGACCGTCCCGACTGCGACAGTTCTCGTCATGTCGGAGCGGTACCCACCGACCGCCGCACCCATGTCGATGACCACCATGTCGCCGTCGATTATCTCGCGATTCGACGGTTCATGGTGCGGGCGCGCACCGTTCGGCCCCGATGCGACGATCGTGGGGAACGAGACGTCATCGGCACCGAGACGGAGCATCTCGCCGTCCAGGCGCAGGCGCACCTCGGCCTCCGTTCGCCCGGCCAGCCCGTCTGCCACCACGGCTTGGATTGCCGCATCGGCAATCGATGCCGCGCGCTCGATCAACTGGACCTCGGAGCCGTCCTTCACCCTCCGCAGTGCGGCAACAGGTCCCGGCTCGCGCACGACCTGCACACGGGAGCCCAGTTCGTCCATGAAGGCCGCGGTCACGGCGTGCGGGTCGACGGACATCGCGCCCGTGCCCGCGCGGGCGGCGACATCGGCGATCACCGCAGCCCCGCCCTTCGTGCGCACGACGTCCACATCCCGCCCGGCCGCGGCTGCCTCGTCCACGGCACGTTCCGCGTACCGGCCGTCGACGAACAGCACCACACGCCCGTCCGCGTCCACGAGCGCAGTCGACGTGCTCCCGGAGAACCCCGTGAGCCACCTGACGTCCTCCGGGCGCGGCACGAGCAGCCATTGCGCCGCGAACCGGCCCGCCAGACGCTGCGCCCGGGTCGGGTTCATCCGAGCAGTGCGACCGCGGTGTGCGCGGCGACCTCGTACCCGAGACCACCGAAACCAGCAATGGTCCCGTTGACGACCGGGGCGATGACGCTCGTGTGGCGGAACCCCTCCCTGGCACCCGGGTTCGAGATGTGGACCTCGATCTTCGGCCCGTCGAACGCCCGCAGTGCATCGTGGAGTGCCCACGAGTAGTGCGTGAGCGCACCTGCGTTGATGATGATGGCCCCGTGGGCGGTCCGCGCACCCTGCACAGCGGACACGATCTCGGACTCGGAGTTGGAGAGGAACGAGTCGACGGCGATCCCCGACTGCGACGCGACGGCGCGCACGCGCTCCACGTGGTCGTCCACCGTGTCGGTGCCGTAGGTCGCCGGCTCGCGCTCGCCGAGGAGGTTCAGGTTCGGTCCGTGGACCACGAGGATGCTGCGCGCGGGCATGGGGACACGGTAGTCCCGCGGGGAACGCGGGCTCAGCCGTTTTCCGCCAGGAAGTCGGCGTACGCGGCCTCGATCATGTCCGGCGGCACCCCTGGCACCACCTCGAGACCCGCAGCCGAGTCGAGCACGAAGGTCAGCGAGGACAGTGCCTTCTTGTCCCTGCCCATCTCCTCGATCAACGCAGCGACGGGGATGCCCGGCGGCATGCGGATGTCGAGCGAGTAGGTGCCCCTCACGACCGCATAGTGCTCGGCGAGCCGCGCCTCGTCGATGCGGCCCATCCTGAGCCCGAGATGACCTGCGAACAGCAGACCGAGCGCCACGGCCTCACCGTGCGCGATCGAGTACGAGGTGAGCGACTCCACCGCATGGGCGAGGGTGTGACCGTAGTTCAGGAGTGCGCGAACGCCGCCCTCGCGCTCGTCGGACTCGACGATGCGAGCCTTGATCTCGATGGCGCGCGCGATACGGTCCGCGAGACCCATCGATGCGAGGTCCTCGCGTGCGATGAAGTGGTACTTGGCGAGCTCGCCCATCCCGCACCGTTGCTCGCGGGCGGGAAGCGTCGCGAGGGCGTCGAGATCGCAGGCCACTGCACTCGGCTGCCAGTAGGCGCCGATGAGGTTCTTGCCCTCGGGGATGTTGACACCCGTCTTGCCCCCGACCGCGGCATCCACCATGGCGAGCAACGAGGTCGCGACGTGCATCACGGGGATGCCCCTGTGGTACGCGGAGGCCGCGAACCCCGCGACATCGGTGACCATCCCCCCGCCGACCCCGACGATCACGTCGTTGCGTGTCAGGCCCTGCCGGGAGAACGCCCGGCACAGCGACTCGATCGTCGAGAGCGACTTGTGCTCCTCGCCGCCCCCGATGCGGTGCACGCTGACCTCGACATTCCCGAAGGAGGGGACGAGTTCCCCGGGCACCCCGTCCTGGGTGACGACGGCAACCCTCCGTGCGGCCGCTGGCAGGACGCCTGCGAGTTCGTGGCGCGCGCCGTGACCGACAAAGACCGGGTAGGCCGTGTGGCCGACGTTCACCGAGACAGTCCGCATGTCACCCATTCGTACCACTCCCCCCGGCGTCGAGAGCGGAGTACGCACCGGCGACGGCACGGGCAACCTCCTCCACGCTGATCCCGGTGGTGTCGATGACCGTGTCCGCGACCTCCGCGTACAGGGGTGACCGTTCCTCGTGCAGGCGCTGGAGGGTCGCCCTGGGGTCGTCGTCGAGGAGCGGCCTGTGCCCGCCCCGCGAGACACGCTTCACCAGTGTCTCTGGGTCCGTCCGGAGCCACACCACCCATGCCCGACCCTCATGGCGGGCCCGGTTGATGAGATCCCTGTTCTGCGCACGGGTCACGACCCCGCCGGCGGCGGCGATGACTGCACGACCGTCGCCGCCGAGCGCAGAGCGCAGAGCATTCTCCTCGGCTGCCCGGAAGATCTCCTCGCCGTTGTCCGCGAACATCTCGCGCACCGTGCGGCCCGATGTTTCCTCGACCATCGTGTCCGTGTCGAGGAGGGCCGCATCCAGGGACGAGGCCAGCCGCCGTGCGACGGCGCTCTTGCCGGACCCCATCAGCCCGACGAGCACGAGAAAACGCGGTGCCGCCACCGCGTCACCGCAGCGTGTTCTTGAAGGACTCTGCGTTCGAGACGAACTCGCGAAGGGAGTCGCCCCCGAACTTTCGCTGCGCCTCGGAGGCGAGAACCAGGGCGACCATCGTCTCCACGATGACACCGAGCGCCGGAACCGCCGTGACGTCGGTGCGCTCCTTGAAACTGACCGTCTCTTCCTTGGTGACGGTGTCGACGGTCTTCAGGGTCGGCCGGTTCAGGGTCGCGAGGGGCTTCATCGCGGCCCGCACGATCAGGGGCTCCCCCGTGGTGATACCGCCCTCCGTGCCACCGGAGCGGTGACCCTCGCGCACGTACCTGGAGTTCGCCGCATCCCACATGATGGGGTCGTGCGCCTGGCTCCCGACCAGACCGGCGACCTCGAAACCGTCGCCGATCTCGACGCCCTTCACCGCCTGGATGCTCATCACTGCCTGGGCAAGGAGCGCATCGATCTTGCGGTCCCAGTGCACGTGGCTGCCGAGCCCGATCGGCACGCCGTGGGCGACTGCTTCCACGATTCCCCCGAGGCTGTCGCCGTCCCGCGCGGCGTTCTTGATCTCGGCGACCATTGCGCGCGCGGCGGACTCGTCGGCACAGCGCACCTCTGACGCATCGATGCGGTCGAGGTCGTCCATCGTGGGCAGCACCCCGGCCTCGACCCGCGCAGAACCCATCTGGACGACGTGACTGAGGATCCCGACCCCGAGGTGGGAGAGCAACAGCTTGGCGAGGGACCCCGCAGCGACACGGGCCGCCGTCTCCCTCGCGCTCGCGCGCTCAAGGACGTCGCGGGCGTCGCTGAAACCGTATTTCTGCATCCCGACAAGGTCTGCATGGCCCGGACGGGGCTGGGTCAGGGGTGTCTCTGTTGCGCCCGGCTCCGGAGACATCTCCGCATGCCACTTGTCGCTGCGGAACCATTCCGAGTTCTGGATCTCGATGGCAACGGGCGAGCCGAGCGTGCGTCCGTGGCGGACCCCACCCACGAGGGTGATGACGTCCTGCTCGAAGCGCTGGCGGGGGCCGCGCCCGTACCCGAGACGACGCCGGGCGAGCTCGCCCTCGATGTCCGACGCGAGCACCGGGAGGCCGGCAGGCAGGCCCTCCACGATGACAGTCAGGGCCCTGCCGTGGGATTCTCCGGCGGTCAGGTAGCGCAGCACCCCGTCAGGCTAACTCGGGCGTCGCGCCAGTTCCCGCTCTGATTCTGCACGCATCAGGTCCGCGGGCGCCATCTGGCCGAACCAGAGTTGCTGCTGGTGGCGTGCCTGGTGGATGAGCATCCACAGGCCGTCCACGGTGACAGCGCCGCGGACGGTGGCCTGATCCAGCAGTGCCGTGCGCAACGGGGAGTAGACCGCATCGAGGACGGTCAGCCCCGGGTGCAGCAGTTCGGGGTCCACGGGGACATCGTGGCTGTTCATCCCCACGGACGTCGCGTTCACGAGAACATCGGCGCGTGCAACGTCCTGCGGGGACCCCACGCGGATGCGGCCGTCCGGGATGGTGCCGTGCCGGCGGCCCGACACCATCTCGACGAGGGCGAGTGCCCGCGCTTGCGACCTGTTCACCACGATGACGTCGGCGCCGGCACCGACGAGCGCGAGCGCGACGGCTCTTGCCGTGCCTCCCGCACCGAGCAGCACGGCGCGCGACGATGCGACGTCGACCCCGGCGACGGACGTGAGCGCGTCGCAGCAGCCCCTGCCGTCAGTGTTCGACCCGCGCAGCCTCCCGTCGGGCAGCACGGTGACGCAGTTGACCGCGCGCAGAAGGACTGCGTCATCGTCGATCTCGTGGAGGTGGCTGATCACCGCCTCCTTGAGGGGCATCGTGACCGACAGCCCGCCGAAGCCCTCCCCCGCGGCGGACGCGAGGAAACTGCCGACCTCTTCCTCACCGCACTCCACGGCGTCGTACGTCCACTCGACACCCAGTGCGGCAAAGGAGGCACGGTGGATGGCGGGCGAGAGGCTGTGCGACACCGGCGTGCCGATGACGGCCGCGCGGCGGCGAGACGGCGCGGTCACGACAGCAACCCCGCGGCACGCGCCTTGTCCA
>SXYT01000020.1 GCA_005788205.1 Actinomycetota bacterium
CCCGGATGCCGCGAGCTCCTCGGTCGTGGAGTCCACGAGTTTCGCCGCAACGTCGTCGTCCGCGCGGGGGACCGGGCTCCCGGGGATCGGCGCCGTGACACCCCGGGCCACCGCCGGCGCGTCGTCGCTGTGGGATGACGCGCGCCGCACGAGGACGGAGAGGTCTCCCACCACGTCGGGCACAGTGCACCCGGCACCCGACAGGACGACATGACCGACGAGGACCGTGCCGACCAGCCAGTCGAGCCCGCTGCCCCGCGGGCCGTCGGTGCCGCCCATCGTCCCGGTCGTGACAATCGAACGAAGCGCACCGCCCGCGGCCGCGAGGTCGGGCTCGAACCGGGAACAGAGCGCGATCTCCACGAGAGCACGGATGTGGCGCATGACTTGGGGGTCGGTGGCCGCCCATCCGTAGACATCGGCGCCCGGGCCGGGCGCGCGGTCCCCGAGGACCGGCAGCACGCAGGCGTGGAGAGCGTCCCTCATCGCCGCAACCCGGTTGGGATAGCGCGAGTACACGCTCCCGATCGAGGAGTAGGAACGCCGTGCGATCGATTCCATCGTGAGGGCGGAGTGCCCAGCCTGGACGAGTTCGTCCACCACGGCCTCGCGGATGAAACGGGTGGTGTGGTCCTGCCTCGACATGTTCCCTCCGGCTCATCATTGCCCAGGCCGTCCTCCCGGGTCGATAACCGAGCCTCAGTATCGGTACACGCTGCGGCCACGGGCCATCGCTGATTCCTATGGTCGGGCAACGGTGGCGGAAACACCGTCCAGCCGTGCCCCGAGGAGGCTTCACCATGTCCGTGCGCACCCGTCGAATCGCCGTGTTCTGCGCGGCCCTGCTCGCCGTGGGCGCCGGCTCCTCCGGGTGCTCCGGAGGGGGCGACTCCTCCGGATCGGGCTCGCTGACGTTCCCCGTCCTCTACGTCAAAGGGGAGTCCGGGGGATTCTCCGAGGACACAGTCGAGGTTGCCGAGTCCCCGGACGGCGAGATGCGGATCGAGTTCAGCGAGGACGAGGTGACCGGGTTCGGGCCGATGCTTCGTGCCGCCATGTGGAACTCGGCCGCGCTCGCGATCCTGCTGACAGGCGAGAGCCCCGGGAAGGAGTTCAGGTTCCAGGTGTCCGGTCTGGCCGACGGTCCGAGCTCGGGTGCGGTGTCCACCGTGGCTGCCCTTGCCGCGATGAGGGGCGACAAGTTGCTCGAGAAGACCGCCATGACAGGCACGATCCAGCCGGACGGCTCCGTCGGGCCGGTCGGCGGAATCCCGGAGAAGGTGAAGGGTGCCTCAGAGGGCAAATACGAACGTGTCGGCATACCCATCGGGATGCGCAACTCGAAATCATCCGCGTCGGGGGAGCAGGTCGACGTGGTCTCGCTCGGCAAGGAACTGGGCGTGGAGGTGACCGAGCTTGCGAACGTCTACGAGGCCTACGAATTCATGACCGGCAAGACGCTGCCTGCCCTTGCCTCCGGCGGGACTGCGAAACTCGGCGACGTGTCGTACGAGCGCCTCAGCGCGAAGACCTCGCTGATGCTCGCGAACTACGAGGAGGCCCGCAGCGAGGCGGCAAGATTGAGCGACTTCACGAAGTCGCTGCTCGAGAGCCTCGGCACGGAGGCCGTGACCGCGGCCGAGAGGGCCGCAGAACTGAAGGGCCAGGGACAGGTCGCAGGTGCGTTCAACTCCGCCGTCCTCGCCTGGGGCTACGCACGGGCTATCGGTGCGGCGGGCGAGGTCCTCGACGCGTTCCTCTTCGAGTCGACCGATTCCGCGATCCAATTGATCGAGGACTCGCGCGTGGTCAACGGCAAGGTCATGGCGCTCCTCGACGTGCTGAAGACTTTTGCCCCGAAGTCCCCGAGCGATGCCTCTGCACTGATGACCGCATTTGCGAACGCCATCGACGGGCTCAGCCTGGTGAGCTTCGCCGAGGACGAGATCGACGGTGTGATCGCGGACCTGACCGCAGGGAAGATGACCAGGGATGAAGCTGTCTCGGAGCTCATCCTGCCGCTCGTCTACAACGAGTTCGCCGCCGTGCAGGTGGAGTCCACGAAGGAGCTCTTCGATGCGGGCAGGGACCTCGGCACGACCGAGATGCCGGGCCGTGGCGGCATCAAGGCGCTTGCTGCCCTCCTGCGCAAGGGTTCCGACGCGAACCTGGAGGCGTTCAAGACGCAGGTTGTGGACGAATTCGCGGCGTCCCTGGACAGGTCGAACGAGACCGTGCTGGCCGCTCTTTCGGACAAGGATCTGGATGTTGCCCTCGCGACGTTCCAGCAGCAGGCCCTTCTCAGCGTGACGGACTTCCTGGGCAAGAGCCCCGCCGCTGATTACGCAGTGCTCGGGTACGGCATCAACAACTACTCCCGCACCGCGCAGATCCTGCTGAAGTACGGACCGAACGGTGTGACCGACAACGACTTCAACCTCACCGGGGTCAGGTCAGAGGCGGCACTGACTGCTGCGCTCGACCTGGGCAAGAGCCATCTCGCCTCGAACATCGGGATGTTGCGGGACAACTCGATCGAACCATCGAACGAGGTCGGGCTCTATGAGTCTGCCTCAATCGACCGCGAAGGTGATGTGCAGGAGAAGTTCAGTGCCCTCGGCAAGTATTGGTCGGGGTACGTGGGGACCCGAGTGCTCGCGTACCTGGGTGGTCTCGAGAAAGAGGGCCTGGGGGGCTGAGCTCCCGTCACCGCAGAAGCGGCGAGCAGACCGGTAGCCCGTCAGCCGGCGACGGGCGGGCCGTACGGCGGGAGCGTGGTCCGCGGCACGGTGCTGACGGTCGTCGCGGGCGCCGGCGGTGCGGTCGTCGCCGGTGCCGGTGCGGTGGTCGTCGTGGCCGCACCGGTCTCCGGCACGCCGTAGCCCTCTGTCACCACCGAGTAGCAGGACATCTTCTTTGACGTCATTCCGTACGAGCACAGTTCGTGGGTCCCGTCGTACGTGGTGTCAGCGCTCCAGCCCGCAGTGAGGGTCACCGACCCGTTCGCCGCCGCCTTCCCCGTGTCGAGCGTGACGCGGGAGCCGTTGACGAAGTCGTAGAACACGATCTTCTCGCCGGGTGCGAACCCCTTCTTGCCGGGCATCGGCCCGAACGTGATCTTGGTGGTCTGGCCGGGCGTCACCTTCGGCCTGCTGCCACTTGCCTTCATGCCGGATGTGGTCTTGGCCGACTTCGGGCCCGAGGTCGGGGCTGCTGGCTGAGTGGTGGCAGTGGAGCCCGTGCCGACCGTGATACCCGTGCATGCCATCCGAAGGCTCCTCTCACCGCGGGCGCACAGCGTGCGCGGTCCCTCCGTGTCGACCCCGACGAGGGACAGGTACTCGCGCTTGAACGTGATCTGGCCCTTGCCGTCGGCGAATTTCGTGCCGGTGAGCTCCGTGGCCTTGCCCTTCCAGAACTCGAACAGCCGCACCACTTCACCACTCGCGAATCCGCGCCCGCCCGGGCGTCCTCCGGCCGTCACTGTGACGGTGCCGTCCACGCGCACCGTCCGCGGCGTGGCCACGGCCTGCATGCCGGGTGTCGTCGAGGGCGACTTCGGCGGGGGCTCCGTGACCACGACGCACCGCGTGACACCGAGGAAGTCGGCACAGATCGTCTTGGTCGGGGCCGCCGCGGCACCTGCCGACGACGTCTGGAGCGGGAGTGCCGGAGCAGATGCAAGAACGAACAGGACACAGATGCGGCGGATACCCATGGCGGGAAGGTATCCCTGCATGCGTGCGTCGTGCCTCCCGCCGCGGATGATGTGAGGCTCCGTTACCGAACCGGCGGCCACGGCCGGACCGCGAGGTACGCTCGGGACGTGCGCAGGATTCTGGCGATGTTCGCGATGGCCGCCGCTCTCGCGGCGTGTGCTGCTGACGGTGCCACGGCTCCGGCCGGAACCGCGGGAGCGGACACGGTCCCGGCAGGCAGTGCCACGTACGGCCTTGTCGGGGGGTCAACTGTGGACCTGTCGGCACTCCAGGCGGAGCGGCCGGTGGCGCTCTGGTTCTGGGCGCCCGGTTGAACGACATGCAATCTCGAAGCCCCCTCGGTCGAGGCGGTGCACCGCAAGATGAAGGACAGGGTGGAGGTCATCGGTGTCGCATGGGCGGGCACCGAGTCCGACTACGCCGGCTTCATCGAGCGGCACGGAATCACGTTCCCGACCATCTCGGACACCGACGGCGAGGTGTACGCCCAATTCGGGGTGCCGTACCAACCGGCCTGGGTGTACCTGGACACTGACGGCACCTCCCGGGTCCGGCGCGGATCCCTGAACGAGGAGACCGCATTGGCCGAGCTCGAGGCTCTCGCCGCGGGCTGACTTTTGGGGTCATCCTCAAACCCCGCGCAGGCTGTCCACAACCGTGATGCACTGGAAACCCCTGTGCCGCATGGGAAAGAGATAATCCTGTGGATATCCACCACCTCCAGTGTGACCGTCGTTACATTCCCAATTGGGCGGGGTACCTAACTCGAAAGAGGTAAGTCCCATGTACACACTCGGATCACTCATCCTGATGGCAATCCTGCTCGGCGCGGTCATGCCGGTCTTCAACTCGTTGACCCACACGCTCAAGCTGGACACAGTCATCAGGCGCATCCCGATCATCGGAGCCCACACCGCCCTCGCCATCAGCATCCTGCTGGTCTGGGCCCTGGACGTCACTTTCGTCAGTGCCTGGACGGGCGACATGCGCAGCAGCTGGATGACCATCTGTGTTGACGGATGCATCGTCTACGGCATGGTGCCGGTCAAGGACGCGATCGTGTCCTTCATCAGCCGCGGCCTCTCTGGCCTCCGCGCCGCCTGACGCACAACCACAACTGAACCCCCAACGAAGGGGTCACCGCTCCGGCGGTGGCCCCTTTGTCGTTCCCGCGCTGGGTGCGCGGTGCTGTGTTCCGGTCCCGCGCTGGGTGCGCGGTGCTGTGTTCCGGTCCCGCGCTAGCTGCGCGGGACCTTGCTCCAGGGGAGGTCCTTGTCGAGGCGCGGCTCGCCCGGCAAGCCGAGGACCTGCTCTCCGAGGATGTTGCGCATGATCTCGCTCGTGCCGCCCTCGATTGAGTTGGCGCGCACGCGCAGGAACGAATGGCGCACCCCGCCATCCCCGCCGTCGACCGAGAGGGTGTCGGGCCGGCGGAAGGTGAAGTCGTAGCCGACCATCCCCTCGGCGCCCATTAGCTCGACCGAGAACTCGGTGACGCGCTTGTTGAACTCGGCGAGCATCAGCTTGGCGATCGAGCCCTCCGGGCCGGGGTTGCCTGCCTTCGCCGCCTGGGCCCCGCGCATGTTGGTGAGCCGCAGCGCCTCGCTCTTGCAGAACAGCTGCATGAGGACGTCCTTGTGGGCGGTGTTGCGCTGCCCGGCGGGGATCTCGTTCCAGATCCGGATCGCCTCGTCGATCGGGCCGCGGCGCCTGGCGTTGCCCCCGCCGCCGCCGCCGATGGCGGAGCGCTCGTTCATCAGCGTGGTGAGCGCCACGCGCCATCCCTCGCCGACCTCGCCGATACGGTGGGCGTCCGGCACACGGGCATCCGTCATGTAGACCTCGTTGAACTCGGCCTCGCCGGTGATCTGGCGCAGCGGACGCACCTCCACGCCTGCGGATTTCATGTCGAGCGCGAAGTAGGTCATTCCCTTGTGCTTCGGTGCATCCGGGTCGGTGCGCGTCACGAGCATGCCCCAGTCGGCGAGGTGGGCGAGCGTGTTCCACACCTTCTGGCCGTTCACGACCCATTCGTCACCGTCGCGCACGGCCTTCGTGCCGAGGCCGGCGAAGTCAGAGCCTGCGCCAGGTTCGCTGAAGAGCTGGCACCACTTGTCCTCGCCGGTGAACATTGGGCGCAGGAAACGCTTCTTCACTTCCTCGCTGCCGTGGGTGACGATCGTGGGGCCGGCGAGGGCGATGAAGAACGTTGCGGGGTCCTGCGCGGCAGCACCGGCCTTGCGGAGGCGCTCCTCCACGAGACGGTTCAGGTCGGGACGCACGCCGAGACCGCCGTGGCCTTCGGGGAAGTGCACCCATGCGAGGCCATGGTCAAAACGTGCGCCACGGAAGGTGATGTTGTCGACCTTCTTCGGGTCGAAGGCGGCGAGCAGTGCGTCGACAGCCTCCTCCACGCGGGCTGTCGCGGAGTCGAGTGTCGCGGTGCTCATGTCAGAGGATCCTGTAGATGTCGTAGTCCACGCTGCCGGCGCCGGGGGCGCCGACGGCGACTGCCTGCACGGCGTTCAGCCAGGTGTAGCGCTCGTCGCCGGCCTCGAAGAGCGGCGCGGTGATGATGCGCGGGCCGTTCTCGCCCGGGGCCATGATGCCCGTGTAGTGGACGTGGATTGCCGCACCATCGTCGGTGTTGATGAGGGCGCGCACATCGAGTTGTGCGGTCCCGTCGGCGCGCATCGTCAGCCAGTCGGCACCGAGGTGGGCGACCGTGCCGTTCACCTTCGGGCCCTTCACGGTCCCGCCGTTGACGCCCACGATGACGCGGGTGCCGTGCGGGCCGTTCGGGACCACGACAGGGGCGTCGAGGGTCGCGTGCATGTGGAACAGGAACTCCACGTTCAGGGATGTGATGTCACTCATGCCCGCACACTACGCCCCCGCAGGTGGGCATCCGAAAGCCGAGTGCACATGCCCTGGGCGGCGGCGCCGGTCAGGCGTGGGTGCCGTGCAGCAGCATGTCCGCCCCGACGGCGACGAGCCGGTCGACTTCCCCGGGGGCAATCCCCGCGGTGACGGTCTCGTACCGTCGGTCAGCACCGTCTTCGGCGAAGTGGCTCGCCAGTGGCAGGTAGCGCAGGTGCGTGTTGGCGAGCCCGACGGTGAACGCATCGGGATGCCCGACGAGTTCTGACCAGAGCCGGCCGACACCGACGAGCACCTCGCCCGGCAGGAAGAGGAAACGCGCCCGGTCGATGACCATCACCTGCAGAGGTGCGCGCACGGGTGCCGGGCTGGTCCCGCGTGCCACCCGTGCGGTGAGCCCGAGGTAGTAGCAGCAGGCGATCATCACGTCCCGCATCTCGTCGTCGTCCATGTCGGCATCGATCACCGCAGCGGACGACGCAGCCCACAGACGGGCCATCGGCACCCTCTCGGCAAAGTCATCGCCGAGATGGGCACGAAGGACCCCGGCGCTCTCCTCGAGTCGCTTCCTGGCGGAGGCGTCATCGAGCCCGGCGTTGTTCGGCGCGACCTCGGCATCGGCCGAGAGGATCCGGAGAATCCCGGTCTCCTCCGCGGGGGAGTGTGCCGACTCGCGCGCGACACGCACCACTTCATCGGCGAGCATCCTGCCGATCAGGTCCGCGCGCGAGGGATCGGTCCCGGTGTAGCCGCGGGGGTCCAGTGCGTCACGGCGGGCGGACGTGAGGGGGACCACATCACCCTCGGTCGTGTTGACGAACATCGCGACCGCACCGGGAAACGCCTCCTCGACGCACCGCTTCGCAACGCCGGGGTAGTCGGCGGAGACCAGCATGTTGTCCCAGCCGAAGGTGGTGGGGTGACAGCCCGCACCGAACAGCACGGCAAGGACTTCTCCGTTCGAGCCGTCGACGACGGTGACGACGGGAACACGGGTGTCCACCAGTGAGTCCTCCCCCGGACGCCAACGGTTGAAGCCGATACGCACGTCACCCGTGCTGCTCGACAGCACCGAATCCCGTGCTGTCGAGCGCGCGTCCTCCACTGCCGCGACCACTCCTGCCACGAGGAGCTCGGTGAAGCGCGTCGTGGCCTCGCTGGTCCCCGTCGGATCATGCGGGATCGGTGCCGAGTGGGAGTGCGTGGCGGTGACCACCAGTCGCTCGGCGTCGAACCATTCGTGGGCGCCCAGCCTGTCGACGACTGCCGACTTCAGCTGGCCGGGAATCGCAATGAGGTCGCACGTCACGACAACGGCCGGGGAGTCGTCACCAAGACAGAGTGCCGTCACCCGCACTGGGTCATGGACTCCCTCGGAGGCGGTGGTGCGCTGGCCGAATCCCCCCATGGGAACCGGGAAGTCCGGGGTGACATCCCTGCATGCAGCTCCGGCACGAATGCGGATCATTGTGTCCCTCCCGCCACGGTGCCCGATCAGCAGCCGTTCATCTCGGGTCATGATGTCACAGGAGCGAGGCGGCGTCTCTGTCCACGAACACGCGAAGGTCGGCGTGGTCGCGCAGGAGCGATGCGGGACAGTCCGCCGTGGCGGGACCGTTCAGGGCGGCCGCAATCGCCCCGGCCTTCGACGTGCCGAAGGCGAGGAGGACGATCGTGCGGGCAGCAGCGATATCGGCGATTCCCCGGGTGACCGCCCGCGCCGGCCGGTCGTGGACGGGCCATTCGGCCGGGTCCAGGTCTGCCAGCGTCGAGGCCGAGAGGTCGACAAGTCGTGTTCCGCTGTCAGCGGCGGAGCCCGGTTCGTTGAAACCCACATGACCGTTCCGGCCGATTCCGAGCACCTGGACCCCGGGAGTCAGTCCTGATGCCACGGAACGAAAGGCCGTGCAGATGGCTGACGGGTCGACGAGGCCGAGGTCTGGTCCGACGAGGCTCGTCGCTGCGGCATCGAAGGCGGTGACGAAGTCCCGGCACAACTGGTTCCTGAACGAGCGCGGGTCCGTCGGGGCAATGCCGACGAACTCATCCAGCATGACCCACGTTGCCCGCCCGAGATCGGTCCTGCCCGCTCGGTGCGACGACAGGAGATGCCTGTGGAGTGCCGTCGTGGACCGTCCGGTGGCGAGACCGATCACCGGGTCGGTGCTCCCGAGATGGTCCATGATGACGCGGGAGGCGTCAGCGGCGCACTCATCCGGGCGGGCGACACGGACATCGGGCACACGACGACGGTAACGACGCTGAAGCATTTCTGTCAAACGTATTGACAGAAATGTCTCCATGTGGAATTCTCTTGTCGGAGGGGGTGACTACGTGTCAGAGACATCGGTGCGGCGGCTCGAGCCGTTGGCGAGTGACGCGGCGGTTCTCGGGGCGCTTCTCGGTGGTGGCGCACTGACACGCTCCCAGATCTGCACCGCGACGGGGCTCTCGCGCCCCACCGTCGTGGACGTCCTCGCGCGTTTGTCAGCCCTCGCCATGACCGACACCGAGACCCGCCCACTCGGGTTGGCGGGACGAAACCCCGAGCTCATCTCCCTCTCGCAGGTGCGCGCAGTCGGGTTCGCGGCCGATGTCGGCGGGTCGAAGATCGTCGCCGCCCTCGTCGACTTTGCGGGCCGTGTTCTCGCCGAGCGGGTGGTGGGAACCTGCGCCGAGGCCGAGCAACTGGCAGTGCAGCTCGGTGACCTGCGGCGCGATCTCGCCCGAGAGGCGTCCGTGCCGCTCCGGTCTGTCGTGACGGCGGTCGTCGGCCTCCCGGGCGTTGTTGCCGCAGACGGCCGGATCGCCCACGGCGAGAACATCAGCGGCCTCGACTCGAGGGACATGCGGGCGCTTCTCCGTGACCACCTCAAGTGCCCGGTGGCGATCGAGAACGACGTGAACCTCGCCGGTGTCGGCGAGCTCGACCGTGATGCAGCAGACAACGACGGGACGTACGTTCTCATCAGCGTGGGCACGGGCATCGGCATGGCCATCGTCCACGAGGGACGTGTCATCAGGGGTGCAACGGGTCGTGCCGGCGAGATCGCGTTCCTGCCGCTGTCAGGGGATCTCGCGGACCCGCTGGTGCGCAGCCACGGGGCGACCGAGATGACGGTCTCTGGTCCGGCCCTCGAGAGGACGTACGCGGGGCGGTCCCGCCCCGAGCCGGCGGAGAAGATTCTCGAGCTCGCCGCCTCAGGTGATCCGGTCGCGTCCACCGTGCTCGCAGGCTTCGCCAATGATCTCGCCAGGGTGATCCTGAGCGTCGCGACCGTGCTCGACCCGGACCGGATCGTGCTCGGGGGCGGGCTCGGGTCGAACCCCTTGCTTCTCGGCCCGGTGAACGAGGCGCTCGCACTCATCTCGCCGTTCCCGGTCGAGGTCAGGGTGTCCGCGCTCGGGAACCGCTCCGGTGTCTGCGGCGCGATGGCCCTCGCCCGCAACGAGGTGCGCAGGATCATCGCCGACTGGCTGACCGGCGGCACGACCGGCTCCGTGCGTTCGCACACGGGCCGAAGCACGAGATCTGGAAAGGGAAACTGAGATGAGCGCACTGCACCTGGCAATCAACGGCGGTCCGCCCGTGCGCACGGAGCCCTACCCCGAATGGCCGACGGCTGACGGACGGGAGCGTGAATTGCTTCTCGAAGTCCTCGACAGCCGGCGCTGGTGGGCCACCCAGGGAACCAAGGTCCGCGAGTTCGAGGCGGCCTGGGCCGGGTTCCACGGTGCGGAGTCGTCGATCGCGGTCACGAACGGCTCGCACACCCTTGAGATTGCCCTGCTCGCGCTCGGGGTGGGGGAGGGTGACGAAGTCATCGTTCCGAACTGGACGTTCCTTGCGACAGTGTCCGCCGTGCTGATGGTCAACGCCATCCCGGTGCTCGTCGACGTCGATCCCGGCACGGGTTGCATCGACCCCGCCGCGGTGCGCGCCGCCATCGGGCCCCGCACCCGCGCGGTCATCCCGGTGCACATCGCGGGCAGCGTCGCCGACATGGATGCGATCACCGCTATCGCCCGTGAGCACGGTCTTGTCGTGGTCGAGGACTGCGCGCACGCGCACGGTTCGACATGGCGCGGGACCCCCGTCGGGATGCTCGGCGATGCAGGGTCGTACTCGTTCCAGTCGTCGAAACTGATGACCGCCGGCGAGGGCGGCGCAATCGTCTCCCGCCGTGATGATGTGCTGTCCGCGGCGCGCAGCTTCTCTGACTGCGGACGAAAGCCGGGGGAGTGGTTCTACTCCCACTATCTGCTCGGCGGGAACTACCGGATGACCGAGTGGCAGGGCGCGGTGCTTCTCGCCCAGCTCGAGCGGTTCCCCGCACAGCAGTTGAACAGGGCGCGCAACGCGGACATCCTCAACCGTCAGCTCGCCTCCATCCCGGGTCTCCATCCCCAGGGACGCCTGGACGGGTGCACGTCGCAGGGCAACTACTGCTACGTGGTGCGCGTTGACGAGGACGAGTTCGGTCTCGACCGCGACACCCTCCGTGAGGCACTGCTCGCGGAGGGAATCCCGCTGACGATGGCGTACCCGCCTCTCTCCAGGCTCGATCTCTTCTCCGCCCCGGACGGTCTCTCCCCCCGCATCCGCTCGCGGGCGGGCATGCAGGACTTCGCTGCCCTCGCACTCCCCGTCAGCGAACGCATGGCCGACACGACGCTGTGGTTCACGACGTCAGTGCTCATGGGCACCGAGGAAGATGCCCGCGATGTCGTGCGGGCTGTCGAAAAGATCAGGGAACACCGCGTGGAGGTCCCGTCCCGTGGGTGAGATGGGCGAACCCTTCCGCATGGTCGAGTCGTCAGTCGCCGATGTCCTTGGGGGTCTCGGGAGTTTCGCTCTCGTCGTCAATGACCCGCCATGGTCGGGCCTCGCGGGCAGTCTCCCGCCCCCGGCCTCCGTCGTGGAGGCGTGGAACATGGACCTCGCCCACCTCGAGGCCGTCGCGGCCGGGGAACCAGAGGGTGATGTCGTCGTGGGACTCGGCGGGGGCACCGCCATGGACACCGCGAAGTTCCTCGCGTGGAAGTCGGGCCGCCCGCTCGTGCAGATCCCCTCGATCACCTCCGTTGACGCCGGGTTCACCGACGCGGTCGGCGTGCGCGTGGGCGGGAACGTGACGTACGTGGGCAAGGTGCGGCCCGAGACGGTGGTGCTCGACGTGGACCTGGTCCGCTCCGCGCCGGCGCACCTGAACCGTGCGGGCATCGGCGACATTCTCTCCTGTGCAGTGGGCCTTCACGACTGGCGGCTCGCAGCAGCCAGGGGAGCCGGCCATCCGTGGGACGAGCCGCTCGCGCAACTCGGGGAGCGTCTGCTCGCCGACCTGTCGTCCGCGCGCGACGAGATCGCCGCGGTGAGTGCCGAGGGGGTGCGCTTCCTCGCCGGGTCGTACCGCGAAATCGGTGCCGCGTGCGCAGCAGCCGGGCACAGCAGGTTCGAGGAGGGTTCCGAGCACTTCTGGGCCTATGCATACGAGTGGCTGACCGGCGCACACCCGGTGCACGGAGAGATCATCTCGTTCGGGGTCATCGTGATGTCCTTTCTGCAGGGGAACGACCCCGATCGATGGCGTGAGATCGTCGCTGACTGCGCCGTGCGTGCCCATCCCGGCGACATCGGGATCAGCCGCGGGGACTTCGGGCGGACCTTCTCCGAACTGAAGAGCTACGTGCGGAGACAGGATCTGGACCACAGCATCATCGACGAAATCGCTCTCGACCAAGACGCAGTGGACGGGGCCTGGGAGCACGTGAGCTGCCTTCCCCGGCAGGGCGGGCAGGCGTGAGGTTCGCACTGTCGGGATACGGATGGGCTGCGGCCATGCACGCGGATGCCATCGGCCTCGCGGGGCACGAAGTCGTCGGGGTGTCTGGCCCAAACGACGCGCGCCGGGACGCCTTCGCCGCGGCGCGCCGCATCGAGACCTCCGTGCGCGAGGTGAGCGAGATGCTGGAACGTGCTCGTCCGGATGCGTTGGTGGTGTGCAGTCCGAACGCGCACCACATCGGCGATGCGCTCGCGGCCGTCGATGCGGGAGTCCACGTGCTGGTGGAGAAGCCGGTCACGGTGACGCTCGCAGAGTGCGACGAACTCGAGACGCGCGCGAGGGACGGGGGAGTCACCGTCGGGGTCGGGCACATGTGGCGTCACCGCGACGAGGTGATCGCGTTGCGCGACCGCATCGCCGCCGGGGAGCTCGGGACGGTGGTGCGCACCCACGGATGGGGAGTGCACGCCGGTTGGGGACCTGCGGGATGGTTCATCGACCCTGTCCTGGCCGGTGGTGGCGCGTTGATCGACATGGGGATCCATGCCATAGACACGGCGAGGTTCCTGCTCGGTGATCCCGAGCCGGTGAGGGTGCAGGCGAGCATCGGGCGCGGTGTGTTCAGCGATGTGGCCGTTGACGACGACGGTGTCGTCGTCGTCGACTGGGACAACGGGGTGCGGAGTGTCATCGAGTTCGGGTGGTGGCAGCCGGTGCTAGGCGGGCTGGAGGCGGACACCAGGGTGTTCGGGACTGCGGGAAGCAGGCAGATCTGGCCTGATTTCGCCGGGTACGGGGCTGACTACCGGCACTGCAGTGTCGGCATGTATGCGGGGCAGATCGCAGATTTCGCAGATGCCTGCCGGACGGGGCGCGAGCCGCTCAGTTCGCTCGCCGCGGGGCGCACGGCTCTTGCTGTCGTGCGCGCCGCCTACGACTCGGCGGGCTGAGACTCAGGCGCGGTGCGGGGTGCCGAACCGCTCGAGCCACGCATCGAGACCCCCGAAGCGCACGATGCGGAACTCCTCGGCAGCACCGAGGCCGTGTCGTTCGCCGGTGCGCCGCGACCCGGCGCGCACGAGCGGCTCCATCAACGGGCGCACGTCGCCGGTCTCGAGCACTGCATCGAGAAGTTCCACGTCGAAGCCGCCTGTCGCGGCCTGAAGGCGCAGTTGGTGGGCGTAGTTCGTCATCATGGTGCCGTGCGCACAGGCGGCTTGCACCTTCCTGTCGAGGGTGGAGGAGATGTCGACAACGTGGGTCGTCTCGCCGACTGCACGCCCGAAGTACCACCTCTCGAAGCAGCCGTGCGGCTCCAGCCCGTCGTCAAGGTGCTCGGGGTGGTGCTTGTCGAACTGGCTCGTCCAGAACGCCTCGTCGACGGCACGCCCGATCATCTTGTGGTCCTCGTTGTCCTCGGCGAACCTGCCGTACGGATCAAAAGTGACGAGGCTGTGCGGGCGGTGCGTTCGGATCTGACGGATGACCTGCTCGCGGATGGCAACCTCGCTCGCATCCCCGAGCGTGTCGGTGGGCCACCCCAGCTCGACAACACCGGCGACACCGAGAATCGCCATCGCGTCGTCGAACTCCCTCTTGTTGCGTGCGATCGTGGTCGCCTCGTCCACCCCCCACGAGTCCCAGCGGTCATCCGTGGCGCGCACGACCACGACACGCCATCCGTCGTCCGCCCAGCGTGCGACGGTCCCGCCCAGGAAGAGCGTGGGGTCGTCTGCATGGGCGACGACCAGGAGCACGACCCGGTTCCGTCCGCCCCTCAGGTCAACCACTTCGGCCACGGACCGACAGTAGTGAGTCCGTCGGCTAGGCGAGCGGCCCGTGGGGGATGTGGGGGAGCACCAGCCGGGCGAAGCGCTCCGCCTCGTCGATGTGCGGGTACCCGGAGAGGATGAAGGCCTCCATGCCGAGCTCGCGGTAGGACATCAACTTGTCCAGCACCTCCGCCGGGCTGCCGACCACCGCCGCTCCGCACCCGCTGCGCGCGCGGCCGATGCCCGTCCACAGTGCGGGCTCCACGAACCCGTCGCCTGCCGCCGCCCCGCGCAGCTCTGCCTGGCGCCTCACCCCGGTGCTCTGGCTGTCGAGTGAGCGGGCACGGATCGCGTTGCCGGTCTCCTCGTCGACCGCGCTGATGAGGCGGCCGGCGGCCTCGCGGGCCTCCTGTGTCGTGTCGCGCACCACCACGTGCACGCGGTACCCGAAGCGGACGGTGCGCCCGAGGGCTGACGCTCTCGCGCTGACGTCGTCCATCGTGCGCCCGAGCTCGTCCGTGGTGTCGGGCCACATCAGGTACACGTCCGCTCCGTGGGCAGCGGCATCGCGCGCCTCGTCGCTGAGGCCACCGAAATAGAACGGCGGGCAGGTGCCGCCCCTCGTGATGCGCGGCGGGTCGAGGTGGACGTCCACGAACTCGCCCGAGACATCGAGGCGCCTGCCGTCGAGGAGCGTGCGCAGCGCATCCATCGTCTCCTTCGTGCGCCGGTAGCGCGCCGGCGCCTCCAGCGTCTCGCCGGGCATCTCCGAGGAGATGATGTTCACCGTCAGGCGGCCGCCGAGGATCGAGTCGAGCGTGGCGAGCTGGCGCGCGAGCTGGGGCACCCAGGTCTCACCGGCCCGGACTGCCACGAGGAGCCGGCAGTTGCGCACCTGCGGGGCGACGGCAGCCGCGAACGCGACCGTGTCGATCCCGAGCGCGTACCCGGAGGGGAGAAGGATGTTGTCGAACCCCAGCTCGTCGACCCGGCGAACCAACCGTCCGCAGTGGTCCCAGCTGCTCAGCAGGTCGTCGCGCACGACGCCCAGCTGTTCGTAGTCGTCGTCGCAGAGCGCGCCGAACCAGCTGACCTCGACGGTGCCGCTCACGGGAGGGGGACCCCGTCGCTCGCCTCGACGATGCGGTACAGATCCGAGCGCGTCAGGCACACGGAGGTCGCACGGGCGAGCTCGGCCAGTCGCGCCGGGTTCTGCGTGCCGAGGATCGCCACCGGCCGTGACGGGTGGGCGAGAACGAACGCGACGGCCACGGCCGTCCGTGTGACTCCCTCGCGCGCGGCGAGATTGTCGAGCACTTCCAGGAGGGCCGGTCGGAGGCCCTCGCCCGTGGCCACGCGCCCGCCAGCGAGCGGGCTCCACGCGAGCGGCACGAGTGACTTCTTCATGCAGTGGTCGAGGGTGCCGTCGCGCATCGGGTCGAGGTGGGCCACGGAGAACTCGGGCTGCACGGTGGCAAGGTTGAACGAAAGCCGCGCCTCCAGCAGCTGGGTCTGTGACACCGTGTGGTTCGACACGCCCACTTCACCCACCAGGCCGCGCCCGCGCAGCGAGGAGAACGCCGCGAACACCTCGTCGGGGTGCGTGAACATGTCCGGCCGGTGGATCTGGTAGAGGTCGACGTGGTCGGTGTTCAGCCGGCGCAGAGACGCCTCGCACGCCGAGATGAGATAGTCGCGGCTGGAGTCATAGGGCTGGCCGGGGATGATCCCGGCCTTGGTGGCGAGCACCACGCGGTCGCGGAGGCCCGGCTGGCGCGCGAACAGACGACCGAGCGATTCCTCGCACGAACCGAATGCAGTGCCGCCCCAGTCGAGGCCATAGACGTCGGCCGTTTCGATCAGGTTCATGCCCAGGTCCACGGCGGCGTTCACGGTCGCCGAAGTCTCTTCGTCCGTCCCGGTGAGGCGCCAGCACCCGAACGCGAGCGGGGAGACGGGCGGCAGCTGGCCGATGCGGCGGGGCTCGTCGAGGGTGACCGTTGCGGTGTTGACCGGCGGGATGTTCTGGCTCATGGTCTCTCGTTCGTCCTTTCGAACCTGCTGACACGGTGGATGCCAAGCGACGACTCCTCGTGGAAGGCGCGCACCAGGGTCACGCGGTGGGGGAACCGCGCGTCGAACTCGGCCTGCAGACGGCTCTGGATGTCAGGGCGCCCGACGGCGTCCCACTGCTCCATCGACTCCCACACGAACACCAGTGTGACCTCGCCGGGCCGTGAGTCGTCGAGCCACACCTCCTTCGAGAGAAAAGGGATGCGCTCATGGCCCTCCAGCAGCGCCTCACCGAGTGTCCACACCTCGTGGTCGACACGCAGGAACTCCTCCACGTGTTCCGGCTCGACACGGAACATCAGCACCTCGACGGGCCGGCGCTCACCGCTCACGAACGTGAAGGACCCGGTCACCGCAGCTCCTCGATGAGGTCGGGGCAGATCTCGTGGACGTTGCGCACGCCGCACAGTTGCATCGCCCTGTGCAGCTCGTCGGTGAGCATCGCGAGAGCGCGTTCCACGCCGGTCTCGCCGGCCGCACCGAGTCCGTAGAGATAGGTGCGGCCCATCGTGCATGCGTCCGCACCGAGCGCGAGCGCCTTCACGATGTCGCCGCCACGGCGGATGCCGCCGTCGCAGATCACTGCGGGCCCCCCGCCGAGGGCGTCGCGCACCGGTCGCACGAGACGAACGGGAGCAGGTGCGCCGTCCATCTGGCGCCCGCCGTGGTTCGAGAGCACCACGCCGTCCGCGCCGCGCCGCACGGCCGTCACGGCGTCCTCCACGGTCTGCACCCCCTTCAGCAGGATGTGCCCGTCCCACTCGGCGCGGAACCAGTCGAGGTCGTCCCACGAGAGTGCGGGGTCGAACTGCTCGCTGATGAAGTCCGACAGCGTGACGGCCGTGCCGGAGCCGTCGGGTCCGGACCCCGCGACGTTTGCGAACGTGATCGGCTCGTGGCGCACGAAGTCCCACGTCCATGACGGGTGCAGGAGCCCGTCGACGAGAGTGCCTGGGCCGAGCTTGGGGGGCAGGGTGAAGCCGCGGCGCACGTCGCGCTCGCGGCGGCCGAGCACCGCGGTGTCCACGGTGAGCATGATCGTGTCGTACCCGCACGCCTTCGCGCGGCGGAGCATGTCGCGCACCATCCCCCGGTCACGCCACACGTACACCTGGAACCACTTCGGCCCGGCAGTGACCGCGGCGACCTCCTCGATCGAGCGGGTGGAGAGCGTGGAGAGCGTGTAGGGCAGGCCGTGCCTGCCCGCCACCCGGGCGACCGCGAGCTCACCCTCGGAGTGGGCGATGCGGGTGAAACCGGTGGGCGCGAACAGGAGCGGCCAGGCGAGACGGTGACCGAGCAGCGAGACGGAGGTGTCGACACCGGACACGTCCCTCATCACGCGCGGGCGGAACCCGTACCCGGAGAACGCTGCGGAGTTGGCGCGCAGGGTCACCTCGTCCTCCGCGCCGCCGTCGATGTAGTCGAAGATGCCGCCCGGCAGCCTTTTCATCGCAATGGACCGGAGGTCATCGATGCTGGCCGCGCGCAGGAAGCGCCTCCTGCGGGAAGACAGGACCGGTCTGGCGAACCGTGCCACCGAGCCGATAGTTCGCAGCACACCCACCGGGGGCAGGCTAGTGCCGGGCCGCAAATCGCCGTGGCCCGGCCGGGTGGGGGAGAATCATCGCGTGAGTTTTCCGTCTGATCTGGAGATCGCCCAGGCCGCCGTGCTGCGGCCCGTCACGGAGATAGCAGGGTCGCTCGGTCTCCGTGCGGAGCACGTGGAGACGCACGGGGCCCACGTCGCCAAGATCGACCTCGCCGCGATCGGTGCCGCGGAGGGCAACCCGCGGGCGAAGTACGTGGTCGTCACCGCGGTCACCCCGACACCGCTCGGGGAGGGCAAGACCACGACCTCCGTCGGGCTTGCCCAGGCCATGGGCAGGATCGGGCGCAAGGGGCTGCTCGCGCTCAGGCAACCGTCGCTCGGGCCGACGTTCGGCATCAAGGGCGGTGCCGCCGGCGGCGGGCACAGCCAGGTGGTCCCGATGGAACTTCTCAACCTCCATCTGACCGGCGACTTCCATGCGGTGACGGCCGCACACAACATGTGCGCCGCGATCCTCGACAACCACCTCCACCACGGCAACGAGCGCGGCCTCGACCCGGCGAAGATCACGTGGCGCCGCGTCCTCGACGTGAACGACAGGTCGCTGCGCAACGTCACGATCGGGCTCGGCGCGAAGGAGGACGGGGTCATGAGGCAGACCGGCTTCGACATCACCGCCGCCTCCGAGGTGATGGCCATCCTTGCTCTCTCGACCTCGCTCGCGGACATGCGGGCGCGTCTCGGCAGGATCGTCGTCGGGTACACCGCCGACGACTCGGCGGTGACGGCGGAGAACATCGGCGCGGCCGGTGCCATGGCGGTGCTCATGCGCGATGCGCTCAGACCGAACCTGATGCAGACGCTGGAGAACACCCCGGCTCTCATCCATGCGGGTCCCTTCGGGAACATCGCGACCGGGAACTCGTCGGTGATCGCCGACCTTCTCGGCATCCGGCACTCGGAGTACCTCATCACGGAGGCGGGCTTCGGTGCGGACATGGGTGCCGAGAGATTCTTCAACATCAAGTGCCGCGTGTCGGGGCTGCGCCCGGACGCGGCAGTGCTCGTCACCACGGTGCGCGCGCTCAAGGCGCACTCGGGCCGGTTCAGGATCGTTGCCGGGAAGCCGTTGCCCCCGGAACTGCTGGAGGAGAACCCCGGAGACGTGCTTGCCGGTGCGGCAAACCTGGCCAAGCAGATCGAGAACGTCAAGGTGCACGGTGTCTCGCCGGTGGTCGCCATCAATGTCTTTCCCACCGACCACAGGAGCGAGATCGACGCGATCAAGGAGACCGCGCAGTCACTGGGTGCGCGCGTCGCGGAGTGCACCCATTTCGTCGACGGGGGAGCCGGCGCCGTCGACCTCGCCCACGAGGTGGTGCGCGCCTGTGACGAGCCGTCGGATTTCCGTTTTCTCTATTCCGACGAGGCGACCCTGCCCGAGAAGATCGAGACCGTCGCGACCCGGATCTACGGGGCGGCGGCCGTGGAGTACACCGACGAGGCCCGCGCGCAGATGGACCGCTACGAGCGGAACGGTTTCGGGCGCCTCCCGGTGTGCATCGCCAAGACGCACCTCAGCATCAGCGGCGACCCCTCGCTGAAGGGTGCCCCCACCGGCCACACGCTGAAGGTGCGCGAGGTGCGGGCGTCGGTGGGTGCGGGGTTCGTCTACCCGATCTGCGGGGACATGCGAACGATGCCGGGACTCGGCGCGCACCCCGCGGCGCACCGCATCGACATCGACGACGACGGCCGGGTGACGGGACTTTTCTGACCTGGGTCACTTGCCCTTCAGGGCGGCGACAACGGGCGCGATCTCCTCGATGTTCTCGCCGCCGACGATGAAGTAGCTGAAGCCCCAGCGCTCCCGTGCGGCGAGGACCGTCTCGATGACCGATTCCACGCTGCCGATGAGGGCGAAGGGGGATTCCTCCACGAACTCCGCGGGGATGCCGAACATGCCCGCGATCGCGTCCACCGTCCCGCGCCGGTCGTCGGTGACCTTCACGAAGAACGTGCGGATGTTCATCTCGATGTCGTCCAGACGGTGCGCCCCGGCCTCGGCGACGATGGCCACCTTCTTGTCCACCTCGGCCGCCGTCATCGTGCCGACGGCCTCCACGCCGATGACACCCGCGGTGAGGGTGCCGTTGATGCCGACGATGTCGGCTTCACGCGCCGCGATGGAGAGCACACGCTTCCCGCCGCCCCCGATGAGGACCGGCGGGCACGGGCGCTGCACCGGCTTCGGCTGGCCGTCGTAGTCGGTGATCGTGTAGTGCTCGCCCGCGAACGAGAAGCGTCCCTCCGCCATCGTGCCCTTGATGACCCGCAGGCCCTCCACGAAACGGTCGATGCGCACCTTCGGGGTGTCGTAGGGGATACCCGCCTCCTCGTAGTCACTGATCATCCAGCCGGCACCGAGACCGATCTCCAGGCGGCCGTCCGAGAGGAGGTCGATCGTGGCGAGTTCCTTCGCGAGGACCACGGGGTGCTTGTAGTCGTTGTCGAACACGAGGGCCCCGACGCGCAGGTCCGTGGTTGCGTCCGCCGCCGCCATCAATGCCGGCACGGGGGCGAGCTGGTCGGTGAAGTGGTCCGGCATCGTGAGCACGTCGTACCCGTTCGCCTCGGCCCGCCGCGCGAGGTCGGCCCACTCGCGCGCCGATGCGGCCCGGGAGGCCTGGACGCCGAAACGGAAGCCGCGGTGGGGGAATTCGCTCATGCAGCGAGGGTAGTCGTGGCCGGTGCCGCGAATGCAAGAGGGGTGCCCGTGTGCGTGTGCGGTCCGCAAGTACCGTGGTCGTGCTGTGAGGAACCCTGCGTCGTGGACCGCCCGGATGGCTGTTGCCGTCACGGCAGGGGCGCTCCTCATCAGCGCAGCCATGGTCGGAGCAGCCCCGCACGCGTGGGCCATCCTGCATTCGCACGAGGAGGTGCCGGTGCGCCTGCCCGGCTCGTTCAGCGGTCTCGCCACCCGCAGCAAGATCCTCGACGTCTCGGGCACCCAGATCGGCGTCTTCGAGTTCGAGAACAGCCAGCCGCTCGCGATCGAGGCCGTACCGGAGCACGTGCTCGCCGCGGTCCTCGCGGTTGAGGACCAGGGGTTCGAGCAGCACAGGGGCGTCAACCTGCGCGCACTCGTTCGCGCGGCGCTCGCGAACTTCCAGTACTCCGCCTCGCGCCAGGGCGCATCCACGATCACCCAGCAGGTCGTGAAGAACGAGTTCCTGGCGGGCCTGCCGCGCGACGGCCGGTACAAGATCCTGCAGGCGCGCTACGCGGCAATGCTCGAAAAGACCGTGCCGAAGAGGAAGATCGTCGAGCGCTACCTGAACACGGTGTTCTTCGGCAACAACGCGTACGGCATCCAGGCGGCGGCCGAGACGTACTTCGGCACACAGGTCACCGGTCTCTCGCTCGCCCAGGCGGCGTTCCTCGCCGGGCTCGTGCGTGCCCCGTCCACCTATGACCCGATACGCCGGCCGGAGCAGGCGCGCAGGAGGTTCGCCCAGGTGCTCGAGCGTCTCGTGGAGACCTCGCTGATGACGCGGGAGGTGGCGGACGCCACGCTCGCGGAGTTCCCGATTCCGGAGAAGGCGAGTGCCGTGTCCCGTCGGTCGACCTCGCGGACCTACATCAGCGAGATGATCCGTGACTACCTGCTGAACAAGAGCACAGTGCTCGGGGCCACGTACGCGGAACGCTACGACGCGCTGTACCGGGGCGGTCTCACCGTCACGACCACCATCAATGCCGCCGACCAGGCGAAGGCGGAGAAGGCGGCAAGAGAGAAGCTGCCGGCGAACAAGACGGGCATCCAGTCAGCGGTGGTCTCGCTCGACACCGCAACGGGCGCGGTGCGCGCGCTCGTCGGCGGGCCGGGCTTTGCGCCCGGGCGCAGCGAGGTGAATCTCGCCCTGCGCCGCCGGCAAACGGGTTCCAGCATCAAGATCTTCGTGCTGACGGCGGCGCTCGAGGCCGGGGTGGAGGGAAAGGACCTCATCGACGGGACGCTCCCGTGCACCTTCCCGAATCCCGGCAAGCCCGAGGAACCGTTCAAGATCACGAAGGGCGTGAGCAAGCCGCTCACCACGCTCGAGGAACAGACGTGGCTCTCCATCAACTGTGCGTACGCGCGCCTCGCCCAGATCGTGGGGCTGAACAGGCTGCCGAACACCGTGTACAAGATGGCGTCATCCGCGTACCTGCGCCCGGACATCTTCAAGATCTGGCCCTACGCGAGCTTCTCCACCGGCGCGAACGAACTGAGCGCGTTCGACATGGCGTCGGGCGCGCAGACGATCGCGAACGGAGGCATGCACCACGAGCCGTTCTTCATCGAGAAGATCGAGGACGGGTCGGGCCGCGTCCTCTTCCAGCACGCGTTGAGCGGGGTGCAGGTGATCAGCAAGGAGGTGGCGGACAAGCAGGTCGCCATCCTGAAGCAGTCGTTGATCCGCGGCACGGCGAGGCGCACGCCGCTCGAGGGCGACAGGCCGGCCGCGGGCAAGACCGGGACCCAGGACGAGAACACGAACGCCTGGTTCGTCGGCTTCACCAGGCAACTCACGACCGCGGTGTGGGTGGGTGACCCCAAGGGTTACACGCCGATGGTGGGCATCCCCGAGTTCAGGGCTGACGGAGTGCCCCGCGTCCAGGGCGCCACCTACCCGGCGAGGATCTGGAAGGCCTACATGGACGCAGCGCACAAGGAACTGCCCGTGCAGGACTGGGACGCCCCCGCGCCCCCTGCGCGCAACCAGATGCGCCTGTACCTGCCCGGCGTCGACTGCATCGCGGAGTTGGTGTCCGGCAGGTTGCCGCGCACGCAGACGGGTGCGGTGAGCACGGTGGTGCCGGCCACGACGGTGCCTGCGGTCTCCACCCCACCTGCGACGAGCATCCCTTCCGTTCCCGGTGCCGTGCCGGTGACGCCGACGACCGTCTACAAGGGGCCCGTTGTGAGCGTGGTGGACCCCGGCACCACGATCGCTCCCACGGACACGAACCCGTTGACACGGATCGTCGGTGTCGATCCCCAGAGGTTCCTCGTCTACGACTGCGCGAGGGGCGTGCCTGCGTCCGTGCGCACGACCGTGGTTCCGTAGGCTGACGGCGTGTTCCTCTGGTTCGTCGGCACCGCCTGGCTCGCGGTGTGGTTCGTCTTCCGCGACGAGAGGTTCGATTACCGTCTGCTCGCTGCCGGGGCGCTGCTGCCGGACGCCGTCGACATCTTCACCGGCGGGGCCTGGGTGATGCACTCGGTCACTGCGGCCGTGGTTGCTCTCGCCGTGGTGATGGTCGCCACGCAGGGGCGGCGCGAGGTGCGCAGGCACGCGCTCGCCGTCCCGATCGGGATGTTCATGCACCTCGTCTTCGACGGGGCATTCGCTGTCACCACGGTCTTCTGGTGGCCCTTCGGTGGCCTGTCGTTCGGGGGCGAGCCGCTCCCGTCGCTCGACCGGATGGGCATGAACGTGGTGCTGGAGTTGCTCGGAGCCGCGGCTGTCTGGTGGATGTGGCGCACGCACGGACTCTCCGACCCCGCCGCCCGCCGGCGTCTGTGGCGCACGGGACGCCTCGTCGCGGTGCGGCCCGGGACCGGGGCGGGCACGTGCTGATCCTGCTGCGCCACGGTCGCACCGAGGTGAACGCGGGTGGCCGCCTGCAGGGCCGCATCGACGTGCCGCTCGATGCCACGGGCATCCTGCAGGCGCGCGCGGCCGGCGAGCACCTGCGTGCGCGGTTCCCCGGTGCGCGCGTCGTGAGCAGTCCGCTGGCGAGAGCCGTCGAGACGGCCCGGGCGATCGGGGGCGAACCGGAGATCGACGGGCGCTTTGTCGAGCTCGACTACGGCGACTGGGACGGTCTCGAGATGTCGCAGGTGCCGCGCGGCGAATGGCGTGCCTGGCGCGGTGACCCTTCGTTCCGTCCGCCGGGTGGCGAGTCGCTGCAGGAACTGGACACGCGCGTTCGCCCGGCGCTGCTGGAACTGTCGGAGACGGCGCGCGACCGTGACGTCATCATCGTGTCGCACGTGTCGCCGATCAAGAGTGCCGTCACCTGGGCACTCGGCGCGGGACCGGAGATGACCTGGCGCATGTCGCTCGACCGGGCATCGATCTGCACGGTTGCGATCGGTCCAGCAGGGCCGGCCCTCGTGACCTTCAACGAGACCGCCCATCTCGGCGGCCTCGCCAAGTGACGGTGAGCCATTCTGTAAGCGGGATTCTGTGCCCACGAGGTGGGTGGTGACCATCCATCTCTGCGGCCTACCCGGGGGTTGCCTTGCGGCGGGCGGGCAGCCCGCCCCCTGCTTGGCCTTGCTTCCAGTGGGGTTTACCTAGCCACCGGCATCGCTGCCGGTGCTGGTGCGCTCTTACCGCACCGTTTCACCCTTGCCTGTGACGTTTCCGTCCATCGGCGGTTTGCTCTCTGTTGCACTGTCCGTCAGGTCGCCCCGACCTGGCTCTCGCCAGCACTGTGCCCTGTGAAGTCCCGACTTTCCTCAATGCATCGCTGCACTGCGGTCACCCGAATGACTCACCGTCACGCACGAGTGTACGGAAGAGGCCCGCCCGCAGGCGAGAGAGATACGTACCCCGTGGCGGGGTCAGTACTCGAGGCTGTTGAGGCTGGGCGTCTCCATGGTGACGACGGTGCGTGCGCCGGCCTCGGTCATCGTGCCGATCGTCGCGTCGAATGACCCCAGGCTGCCGTACTTGGTGGGCAGCGCGGAGACGACAGGGCCGCCGGTCTCGTCGACGGCAGGGGAGACCCCCTTCGTCCCGGGGCTGACCATCTGGGCGAGCACAACGGCGTACTCCGACGGCTTCACCGCGAGTGTCATCATCGCCCGACGGAGCGCAGGCTCGTTCGTCCACGCCACGAAGGCCTGGTAGGTGGCCGCGACGACACCCTCGATTGCGTGCGCGAAAGCGATGACGTCCGCCTCCGCCTGGTCGCTCTCCGCGATCAGCGCGAGCGCACCCGACACGTAGTTCTTCATCATCCGCGTGTTGGGCTTGCCGAACTCTTCACCACCGCGCGCGGCGATGAGCGGGGCGATCGCGGCGGCATTCGCCCTGTGGCCCTCGAGGAACACGGCGATCGCCGCCTTGGTGGCCGCGTTGCCCTTCGACATCGCAGGGTCGGAGAGTGCCGCGACCGCGAGGTTCTCCACGGACTGTGCGGTGCGCAGCAGGACGACGTCACTCACGTGCACCTCGGGGAGGGCGGTGGTGCTGGGGGAGAGCCCGACGCGGGAGAGCCCGGACGGTTCGCTGCCGCACGCCGCGAGGACGACACCTGCTGCGGCGAGGGTCCCGCCCTGGGTGATGAGACTGCGGCGACTGATCTTCGGTGTGTTCACTGTGGTCGGTTCCTTCGGTGCTGGCGGGGTCTAGAGCGCGGCTGCGTCGGCACCGCTCGACACGAGCAGCGCCGCACGGTGGCGGCTGACGACGGTGATGATCGAGGCGACGAGTGCTGCCGCGTTGATTCCCTGGATGCTCCCGAGGGCCGCGATGTGGGCCTCGGCGGTGGCGGCCTCGTGGGCAGCCATTTGGGTGGCGATGGAGCTGTACCCGCCGGAGACGGTCAGTGCGAGCCGCGTGCCGGACGGCTTCGCGGCCTCGGTGCCGAGGTAGGCAGAGAGCGACTCGACATACGCGATGTGGTGCCCGTGGATCGTGAGCAGCGCCGCGAGGTCGTCGCCGGACACCGACCCGACGGCGGCCTTGTAGGTGGCGACCATCGAGGCCTCGCGCTCGATGAGCGTGTTGATGACTGCGACATCTGCCGCCGACCGGTCAGGCGGGGCGGTGGTCGTCGGGGCAGAGTCCCCGGCGGCAGATGCGCGGCCCGCGAGGAGGGGCGCCGAGGCCGCGGCCCCCGCGGCGAGAAGTGACGCGAACAGTGCGCGGCGGCTGCGCGGCTCGGTGGCTGCGGTGTCGGGAGCTTGTGTGTCCACTCGGGGGCTTCCTTTGTCTTGGTCGTTCGGGATGTCGAAGGCTGGCTGGCTGGCTGTGCGGCCCGAGGCCGTTCCGGCCCTGGTTGGACCCGTGGGCCGGGTCATTCCGCGAGTCAACACTAGAAGTCCAGTGCCGACAGGTCGGGTATCCAGCCCCGCGCCCGCGTGACCGACTCGCCCCATTGTTGCCGCGACAGGCCGGGTGCTCCCAATGGGCCGACGGTCCGGAAGCCGCCCGTGCGGGAGCATGCCTCGGTGAGCGATGCCCATTGCCCTGCGGCCGTGCCCGCGAGGAGCCCGGCGCCGAGCGTGGTTGCCTCCGTGACGGGTGACACGGTGACGGGACGCCCTGCCGCATCCGCCAGGGCCTGGACGAATGTGGCATTGCGGCTCATCCCGCCGTCGATGTGGAGCTCGCGCACCTCGATGCCGGTGTCCGTGACGGCGGCATCGACGAGGTCGACCCCCCTGTGGGCGATTCCCTCGAGGACCGCCCGCACGACGTGCGCCCTCGTGGTGCCGCGCGTGATGCCGAACAGGGCACCGCGCGCGCCGTAGTCCCAGTGCGGCGTGCCGAGACCGAGGAGCGCGGGCACGTACGCAACGCCGTCCGTGGATGCGACCGATGCCGCAACGGCATCGGACTCTGCCGCCGACGAGATGAGACCCATATCGTCGCGCAGCCACTCCACATTGGTGCCGGCCGACAGCATGATCGCCTCGACGCCGTAGTGCGTGCTCTGTGCATCGCTGAACGCGACGATGGGGAACGTCCCGCCAGTGCTGCGCCGTGCCGAATCCGGCGCCGACTGACCGACATACATGTCGAGCATCCCGCCGGTACCGAACGTGATCTTGGCCTTGCCCGGGGTGATGCATCCCTGACCCACCAGCGATGCCTGCTGGTCTCCCACGAGGGCGGTGACGGGCGGTGCGCCCGGAAGTCCCGTCGCGACCGCGATGTGGCCCGACGTGGGCACGATCGACGGCAACTGGTGGGCGTGGAGGCCGAGCGCGGAGAGGACGGCCGGGTTCCACTGCGCACCCGAGGCGACGGTGAGTCCGGTGACCGCGGCGTTGGTGTGGTCGGTGACATGGGAGACGCCGCCGGAGAGCTTCCAGGCGAGCCACGTGTCGACCGTGCCGAAGAGGACGTCGTCGTCAGCGCGCGCCGCGTCGTCGGGAAGATGGTTCGCGAGCATCCACGCGACCTTCGTTGCGCTCTGGTTCGGGGCGAGCGCGAGACCGTGGTTGATCCTGGCCATGATGCAGTCGCCGACAGTGCGCAGGTCCTGCCACCCGATGGCCGGACCGATGGGGCGGCCCGTGGAGCGCCGCCATCCCACGGTCGACGCACGCTGGTTGGTGATGCCGACGGCATCCACCGGCGCGCCACCCATGGCCGCAGTGGCGACACGCAACACAGCGGCGTGCATCGCCTCAGCATCGAACTCGACCATGCCCGGGGCGGGCGTGGACGGGGCGAACTCTTCGTGGTGCAGCCCCGACACCGTGGCGTCGTCGCCGACGACGGCAGCGCGCAAACCGCTCGTGCCGACGTCGATGACGAGTGTCCTCACAGACCGAGCTTTCCCGGGTTCAGGATTCCGTTCGGATCGAGTGCCTTCTTCACCGCGGCGAGCACGTCCAGCCCGTTGCCGAGGGCCTGTCGCATGAACGACGCGCGGCTGTGGCCGACACCGTGGTGATGCGAGAGGTTCGCGCCGGCCGCGATCGCGGCGGTCTGGCCGGCGGACCAGAGTGCACGGTACGTCTCCTCGAACTCGTCCTCCGGGGGGTTGGCCGCGAACGTGAAGTACACGCACGCACCCTCGATGTAGCTGTGCGAGAGGTGGCAGGTGGCGGCACGGGCGTGCGGGACGGCCAGCATGGCGGTCTCCACCTGTTCGACGATGTCGTCGAGCAGTGCCCAGTTGGCGGCGACCTCCATCGTGTCCACCACGTAGCCCTTGCGGGTGAGGGCCTGGAGCGCGCTCGTGTCGTTGCGGTGGTGGACCCATTTCTCCACGAGGTCGGTGTCGAGGACGCGTGCACCCATGGACATGCACGCGTCATGGGTGACCGACATGGCGGCGTCCACGACCGTCTCGGTGCCCTCGTCCAGCACCAGCAGGACGGCCTCGGTCCCGTCGCCCCCGTGGGAGCGCTTGCTCTCGGCGCCGTCGTAGAGCCGCAGCACCGCGGGACTCGCACCGTTGCGGATCGCGCGGCGGCACGCCTCGAACCCGTCGGAGAGGCCGGCGAACGAGTAAGCGGCACGGCGCTCCACCTCGGGGAGCGGATGGGCGCGCAGCCACACGCGCGTGACGACGCCGAGCGTGCCCTCGCTGCCGAGGATCAACTGCGTGAGGTCCGGACCGACTGCACCGGCGGGTGCACCGCCCGTGCGCACGACCGTGCCGTCGGCCATGACGACCTCGAGTGCGTGCACCATGTCCTCGATCTTCCCGTAGCGCGTGGAGTACTGGCCCGCGCCGCGGCACGCCACCCACCCGCCGACGGTGCTGATGGCGACCGACTGCGGGTAGTGACCGATGGTGAGACCGTGCGACCGGGCTGCGTCCTCAAGATCCGGGCCGAACGTGCCGGCGAGGGCGCAGACGATGCCGGACACCGTGTCGATGCTGTCGATGCCCTGCATCGACGTCATGTCGAGGGCGATTCCGCCGTTCACCGGGATCGCCGCGCCGCACACTCCACTGCGTCCGCCGCTTGCCGTGACAGAGATGCGGTTGTCGTTGCAGTACGCGAGGACTGCCGAGACCTCGGCGGTGGCGCGGGGACGACACACTGCGCCGGGCATCTGCGGCGTCTCGCCGGCGAGTGCCCACCGCATGGCGAGCGGCCACCAGTCACGGCCGTGCTCGGCCCTGTCGGCGTGGGAGGAGTCCGTCGGGCAGATGCGCGCGAGGGCTGCGATGTGCTCCTCGGCCACTGCGGCGACGGCGGGCATGTGGGCACGAACAGCAGAGGCATCGGTGCCGAACTCGATGGGTGGCGTGGCTGGCGTGGTGAACGTCTGGATGGTCATTGCGGGCTCCCTGCGGTGAACTCGGTCTCGGTGACGAGACCGGCCGCGTCCTCACGCGCGCACTCGTCGACGAACGCGGCGACCTGCCTGCCCCTCTCTGCGTCATCCCAGCCGAGGATCGGCGCGACGAGGTCGCACACGGCGGGTGCGGCGGCACGCGACGCACGGCGGTCGAGAAGACGCGCGCGGGTGCGCCTGGAGAGGATGTCATCCAGGCTGACCGCCATCTCGTGCGTCACGGCATGGACCGCCTCTGCGCGGAGATAGGGCAGTCCCGGCACGAGCTCGGCACCGAGTGATGCATCCTTCTCGATGAGAGCGCGCACGAGCGCCGCGTCGGAGCCGTACCGCCCGTCGAGATGCGCATCGAGCGGGGTCGATGACGTCCGCCTGCCGGTGGCCCCGCGCAGCGGCAGCTTCTTCGTGCGGCACCGTGCGGTCCGCCCGAGCAACTGCTGCGCGGCATCGACTGCGTCCTCGGCCATCTCGCGGTACGTGGTGAGCTTGCCCCCGGTGACAGTGACGACGCCCGTCGGCGAGGTGGAGACCCTGTGGCGGCGGCTGAGGTCGGCAGTGCGGCCGGCCTTTGCCGAGGTGTCATCCGTCTTGACGAGCGGCCGCAGCCCGGACCACACGCCGGTGACGTCATCGACGGTGATGCCGGTGGTGACGCTCGCGTTCAGGGCATTCAGCACGTAGGTGATGTCGTCACTCGTGCACTGCGGGTCGTCGACGGGGCCCTTGTAGTCGGTGTCGGTGGTGCCGATGTAGGTGAACCGGTACGTGCCGTCGCCGTTCGCGATCCACGGCACGACGAAGAGACTGCGGCGGTCCTTCGGCACGGGGATGACGACGGCGATGTCGTTGCGCACCTTCTCCCACGGCACGGTGAGATGCACGCCCTTCGCGGGCCGGATGGTGTCGGGGTGGGTGTCCTCGTCGAGTGAGCGGACGTCGTCCGCCCACACGCCGGACGCGTTCACGACGACCCTCGCTGTCGCGGTGAACTCGCCGCCGGTCACGGTGTCCCGCATTGTGACGAGATGACCGCCACCCTGCTGCTCGATGCCGGTGACGGCGCACCGGTTGGTCACGACAGCGCCGTGGTCGGCGGCGGTGCGCGCGACGGTCAGGCACAGGCGGGCGTCGTCTGCCTCGGCGTCGTAGTAGAGGTACGCACTCGCGAGCCGCCGCGCGTCCATCGTGGGGAGGTGCTTGATCGCCGACTTCGCGCCGAGCCGCCGGTGGATCTTGCCGATCCTCCAGCCTCCCGTCAGGTCGTACATCCACATCGCCGACCCGAGTGCACGCGCGATCTTTTTCGACACGACGCCGTCCTTGGTGAGGATCGGGATCATGAAGGGGAGGACCTTCACGAGATGCGGGGCGTTCTTGCGCAGCCGCTTGCGTTCGTGGAGTGCCTCGTAGACGAGCCGCACGTCGCCCTGCTGGAGGTAGCGGAGACCGCCGTGAATCAGTTTCGAGGACTTGGAGGAGGTCCCGGATGCGAAGTCGGCGCGCTCGACGAGTGCGGTGGCAAAGCCACGGCTCGCGGCATCGAGAGCCACGCCCACGCCCGTGATGCCGCCACCGACGACAAGGACGTCGAACTGGCCGCCCGCCAGCCGTTGCAGGGAATCAGAACGGTCAAAGCGGTGTTGTTCGGGGGGAGCCATCACGGCGAGCCTATGGGGCGGGCTGTTGCGGGACAGTTGTCACAGCAACGATTATTTGTTCTCAATCCATGCGAACAAGCATCTGTTGCGGTAATCTCTTCGCATGCGATCACCCGAGGAGCTCACCGCCGCATTCCGCGCCGCTGGCCTGAAGGTGACGCCGCAGCGCCAGTTGTTGTTCCGTTTGCTGCACAACAACAGCACCCATCCCACCGCGGACTCGTTGTTCAGCGTGGCTTCCGGGCAGATGCCCGGGATCTCGTTGCGCACCGTGTACCAGACCTTGACGGAGCTCGCCCAGATGGGTGAGATCCAGTCGATCGAGGTGGGCACGGGCTCGCACCGGTTTGATCCGAATGTCTCGGATCATCACCATGCGGTCTGTGACGAATGTGGTGCGGTGCACGATGTCTACGTCAAGCGCACACCCGAGCTTGCCGGCCTCCACGGATTCGCGGTCACCGATGCCCACATCGTGTACCGCGGCCTGTGTGCCGAATGCTCCGGGGCCGCCCGTTAGTCGACCACCGCAGCGAACACCAACCACAAACCACCCACGAAAGAAGGATCCGGTCATGCCAAGCCTCAAGGGCACCAAGACCCACGAGAACCTGCTGGAGGCGTTTGCCGGCGAAAGCCAGGCCAACCGTCGCTATCTCTGGTTCGCACAAAAAGCAGATGTCGAGGGCTACCCCGACGCAGCCGCGCTCTTCCGCTCGGTCGCCGAGGGCGAGACGGGCCACGCACACGGTCATCTCGAGTACCTCGCTGAGGTCGGCGACCCCGCAAGCGGTGAGCCCATCGGCGAGACCGAGGCCAACTTCAAGGCGTCAGTCGCCGGCGAGACCTACGAGTACACACAGATGTACCCCGGCTTCGCCAAGACTGCCCGCGACGAGGGCTTCGACGAGATTGCCGACTGGTTCGAGACGCTCGCACGCGCCGAGAAGAGCCACGCCGGCCGTTTCAGCCAGGGCCTCGCGGCCCTCTGAGCCAACCGGCGCCCAGAGCGCCGACGACACATGAACGGGCGGCCACGACACTTCGTGGTCGCCCGTTGCATGTGGCGCACCGAGGCCACGGTCCGGTGCATTCCCCAGCAACGAACGAGGAAGCACGACGACAGATGACGATCACATACGACCCGAAGCACCCGCTGTACCTGGACGAAGCCGATGTCCGTGGTGAGCTCACCCGTGTCTACGACCTCTGCCACGGTTGCCGTCTCTGCTTCAAGTTCTGCTCCTCTTTCCCCACTCTCTTCTCGTATGTCGATTCGCACGAGGACCAGGACGCCGGCCGTCTCACGCCCGCCGAGCAGGACCAGGTCATCGACGAGTGCTTCCAGTGCAAACTCTGCTACGTCAACTGCCCCTACATTCCCGAACTGCACGAGTGGGCTCTCGACTTCCCGCGCCTCATGCTCCGTGCCCAGGCGATGCGCCACGCCACAGGCCAAGTGACACTGCGCAAGCGCGCGACCACATCGATCATGGGCCACACTGATGCGCTCGGCACGGTGGCGAGCGCGGTGGCGCCGGTCGCCAACCGGGTCATGGGCGCCAAGCCGAATTCAGTGGTGCGCAGGGCCGTCGCGGCCACTGCCGGCGTGTCCGCGGTGCGGCTCCTCCCGCCGTACGCGAAGACCCGCTTCAGCACCTGGTTCAAGAAGCGCAACAGGCCCGTCATCACCAAGAAACAAGGTGAGGTCGCCGTGTTCCCCACGTGCCTCGTGGAGTACCAGCAGCCCGGCGTGGGCAAGGATCTCGTGCGCGTCTACGAACGCAACGGAGTCGAGTGCTCCATGATCGACGGTGCCGGGTGTTGCGGTGCCCCGTACCTGCACAGCGGGGACGTGGACAGCTTCACGAAGGTCGCCGTGAGGCAGGTGAAGGCACTCGCGGCCGCGGTGCGCTCCGGCAAGGACATCGTGGTGCCCCAGCCGACCTGCGGCTACGTGCTGAAGAAGGACTACGTGGACTACGTGGGCGGGCCCGACGCAGAACTCGTCGCCAGACACACGTTCGACAGCTCCGAGTACCTCATGAACCTGCACAAGGCGGAGGGGACCGAGCTCGACACCGAGTTCGCGGGCACCGTGCCCGAGACGATCTCGTACCACATCCCCTGCCATCTGAAGGCCCAGAACATCGGCCTGCGCAGCCGTGACCTGATGAAGATGACGGGCGCGAAGATCAAATTGATCGACCAGTGCTCCGGTATCGACGGCATGTGGGGGCTGAAGGCGGGCAACGAGGAGTACTCGCTGCCGCTCGCAGTGAAGCTGGGGGAGAAGGTCACGGCTGCCGGCTCCGAGGCGGTCGTCGGTGACTGCCACCTTGCGAACACCGCAATCGACGAGCAGACCGGTGCAGTCGCCGTGCACCCGCTCAACATCATCGCGCGCGCCTACGGCATCCCCGAGACCGACTGACCAGACAAACCCCCGATCAACCCACCCCCGACACAGGAAACAGAGATGACAAACACCATGACACGCAAACTCACTCTCGAGGACATCGCCGACCTCCGCGCTTACGAGCGCGAGCGCGAGGCGTTCCGTTCCGACGTGATCGACAAGCGCCGCACCAGGCGGATCGCGCTCGGCACCCTGGTGTCGCTCTCGTTCGAGAACCGTGACACGATGCGCTACCAGATCCAGGAGATGATCCGCGTCGAGAAGACGATGACCGACGAGGGAGTCCTCGAGGAGCTGAATGCGTACAACCCGATGATTCCCGAGGCGGGCCAGCTCTGCGCGACGCTCTTCGTGGAGCTCACCTCCGAGGAGCAGGTGCGCGAGTGGCTGCCGAAGCTGGCCGGTCTCGAGCGGTCCATCTCGGTCGTCCTGGCCGACGGTTCCCGTGTGCCCGGCCGGATCGACGAGAAGCACGCCGCCGGTCTCACGCGCGATGACGTGACCGCGGCGGTCCACTATCTGGTGTTCGACTTCACCCCGGCCCAGGTGGCGGCCTTCGACGGTGGCGACGTGACCGTGGAGTGTTCGCTCTCGTCCTACCTGGAGGTCGCCGCGCTGTCGGCGTCCACCAAGGCCGAGTTGCTGAGGGACCTGCTCCCGTGAGGAAGGCCCCGGGCTCGGCCCGGGGCGTTCCTGGGCAGGCGCATCCGTCCCGATTTGACGCGGTGTGACGGCGGGCACATACGATTCCCGGCAGGGGCGAGGGGCCCCGCATCGAAGGGGGAGCGATGTCTGGTCAGGAGATCAGTTGGCGGCAACGCGGGGCCTGTCAGGGCCTCGATCCGTCCATCTTCTTCCCCGATTCCGAGGAGAATGCGGACGAGGCGAAGTCGATCTGTGCCTCGTGCATCGTGCGGATCGCATGTCTCGAGCACGCCCTCGCGTCGCGCGAGAAGGACGG
>SXYT01000117.1 GCA_005788205.1 Actinomycetota bacterium
CCGCGCTCCTGCGGCCGGGCCGTTTCGACCGCCAGATCGTGGTCCCCCTGCCGGAGGCCGACGAGCGCCTTGCCATCCTGAAGGTGCACTCGCGCGACAAGCGCCTCGGGCCCGACGTCGACCTCGACACCATGGCGAAGGCCACTCCCGGGATGAGCGGTGCCGATCTCGCCACCCTCGTCAACGAGGCGGCGCTCTTCGCGGTGCGCCGCGGCAGTGCACAGATCGAGCGGATCGACTTCGAGAACGCGCGCGACCGCGTGGTCCTCGGTGCCAGCCGCGAGAGCCTGGTGCTGAGCGCGGAGGAGAAGCGCGCCACCGCGTACCACGAGGGCGGCCACGCCATCCTCGCCACGGTTCTCCCCCACAGCGACCCGCTGCACAAGGTCACCATCCTCCCGCGCGGGATGGCGCTCGGTGTCACCTGGACCCTCCCCGAGGAGCGCCACACCTATTCGCGCGAGTACTTCATGGACGTGATCTGCAAGGCCATGGGCGGGCGCGTCGCCGAGAAGATCGTGTTCGGCCAGCTGAACAGCGGCGCCGCGAACGACCTCGAGCAGGCGACAAACATCGCCCGCCGGATGGTGCGCGAGTGGGGCATGTCCGACAACGTCGGGCCGATGGCGTGGCACGGCCAGCAGCAGGTCTTCCTCGGAGAGGATCTCATGACGAGCGGCCGCGAGTACAGCGACTCCACTGCCAAGATGCTCGACGACGAGATCTCGCGCATCCTGCGCGAGCAGGAGGAACGCGCCCATCAGATGCTCATGAAGCACCGCAGGGGTCTCGACCTCGTTGCCGAGGCACTCCTCGCGCAGGAGACGATCGACGGTCCGACCGTCGGACGTCTGGTGCAGGAGGGGCTCGACTCACCGAGCGCCACCGAAGCTCCCATCTCCTGAGAAACCGCGATGCCGGGCGTCAGTCCGGCCGGGCGCCGTCGGTGCCGCCGAGCGGCACCTCGTGCGCAGGCGTGGAGCCCGGTTCACGGCACTCAGCCACGGCTGCCCACAGGTCCTGTGCCTTCACCGGCCCGAGGAACCCGGCACGCACCGCACCCTGCGCATCGACGACGATGAGCGACGGCACGGCCTCGATGCCGTAGCGAAGGTGGAGGTCACGCTGCCCCGTGTACTCCGCGTCCACCACGGCGACCTCGCGCGACTCGGCGACACGCGCCTTCGAGAGGACGTCGGCGCACGCGTTGCACGTGGCGGACGTGAACACCACCACCAGCCATGGCCTGTCCCGGTGGGGAAAATCAGCGCGGTCGACCTGCACGGGCAACTGGAATCCGCCCTGCGTGGGTGCGTCAGGGCGGCGGCGGCGCGCGAGGAGAGAGACGATGAGCGCCACTGCCACCCCCGCCGCGACGAGGAGGAGGTTCGTCACCGCGACACCTGCACGGGCAGACCGCCGACTATCGAGAATCCGACGAGGCCGTGGTTGCGCGCCATGCGCCGCTGCACAGCGACCGGCACGGTCGCCTCGATGATGACCTCGCCGGACGGGACGTCGGGCGGGACATTGAGGCTGACGACAGAGGCCGGCCCGAGCCCGACTCTCTCCAGACCGGGCAGCGCCACCTTGCCGCCGGGGCCGAATGCCGAGACCGTGAACGTCCCTTCGGTGGCCGTGGTGTTCAGGACGGACACCGCGTTCAGGGCCCCGCCGACAAGACCGCTGGGCAACCGCCACACGGGGGACAGCAGGCCGTCCGCCAGGCCGTTCGTGACCGCGGTGAAGGAACTGCCGCCCGTCTGCTGGGACAGGACGTGCTCGACCACCACCGGCGGTCCCTCCAGGACGGACACCACCATCGCGTGGTCACCCTTCGGGAGGTCGGCGACCGCGTTCGTGTCGATGGCGACGATCCCGCCGGCCGGTATCTCGATCTCGCTGGTCGGCGTGGCCGCCACGTTGGTCTCGTCGACCGGGAGACCGTTCGTGATGCCCTCGCCGAAGAACGTGACCTGCACCCTCGCCGGTGTCGTGCCCGGGTTGTGGGCGATGAGCTGCTCGAGAACGGACGAACCGGTGCGGCCGGAGGTGAACCACCACTGGTCGAGTGCGCGCGGAGTGCCTGTGGTCGTCGAGTACCCCAGACGACCAGCGCCGAGGTAGTGCTGGATGCGCGACGTGACGACACGGCCCGTGGTGGCCTGCACTGCCACCGCGAGCCGCTGCTCGTCCTGGGCGCCGAGGTCCGCCATCGCAAGGCTCCTCGCGGAGCGCGCCGCGATGATGAGCCCCTGGAGGTTCGCAGGCTCCCGCGAGCCCTCGCTCGTGGTGTACGTCATGTTCACCACGGCGGGATCCGGGTACGGGTTCGTGATGACGACGCGCTGGCTGCTGCCCTCCGCGGTGAAGCCGTCGGCAAAGAACCACGTGGGCGACGTGTCGGGCACGCACTGGGAGGTCACGTCGCCGCCGGGGAAGTCGAGCTGCTGCTCGACCGTGCCCGTGGTGCCGATCAACTCCACCTGCGGAACGATGACCCCGACAGTGCGGCCGCGCAGGAACTCGACCTGCTCTCGTGACCGGGGCTTGACCGTGACGGTCGATTGTTCCGCCGGGTCAGCAGAGAGGAACGACACGGACGCAACGAGGTCCTGGTCGCCCGGGTTCGAGATGTTGACGAAGGCGCTCGTCACGCCGTCACCGGCGGCCGCGCCGGGGCAGAACCAGGAGGAACTGATGCGTCGCGACTCCTGCACCTGCGGGAACGCGCTGAGTGCCCCGCCTGCCGCGGCGGCACCCTCCACACCACCCGACTCGTAGCGGTCGACGATGACAATGCCTGACACACCGGCAACGACGAGCGCAAAACCGAGGAGCCTGCGCAACAGCCTCATCCGGCCGCCCCCATCGTGATCGCGGCTTCGAACGGAACGACAGTGTCCTGCCTTCGCTTGCGCCGCCGGCGCGGAATCGAGAACCACGCGACAACCGCCCATGCCGAGATCTGCAGCAACGTGACGAGGGTCCGCAGCCACGACGTGCGCACCGAGAGCGTCACCGTGGCGGCCTGCGGGACCTCCACCGCATTCGTCAACCCGAAGGCCGGCGACATGGCGATGTCCCGCGACGCACCACCGGCTGTCACCGTGACACGCCACCTGTCGGAGTACGGCACGGCGAGGTGCAGCACGCCCGGCTCAACTGTGGCCGCGGCACTGCGCCGCACGGTGATCCCCGGCATGACCGGGACGGCGCCCCCGAGGTCGGCCGCGATCATCGATTCGGCACCGGCGAGGCGCGATGCCCCGGCGCCCGTCGGTGACAGCACCGACGCCACGGGGAGCCACGTGGAGTTCTCGAAGATCGCGAGGTCGGGCGACGAGAAGCGGCGCTTCAGGTCGAGCTGGCGCGAGAGCGCGTCCACGAGGCCGCGCGGCTCGGCAATCGGTTCGTCGCGTGTCGACTGTCCCCCGTCGACGATCGGCACGACCAGGTACCTCACCCCGAGCGGTGCAAGGAGCCTCCCCGCACGCGCCGTAGTGCCCCGCACGATGCCGCGCAC